>JAAYJY010000017.1 GCA_012522705.1 Syntrophomonadaceae bacterium
CTTCATGACCCCTTATTTGCAGCGTCCCCTGGAAGCCGGTATAGATATCGTGCTCCACAGCGCCACCAAGTACCTGGGCGGCCATAGCGACTGTCTGGCCGGACTGGTGGTAACTGACAGACCTGATCTGGCCCGGGAGTTCGGCCTCCTGCAGGTGAGCCTGGGGGCGGTGTTGAGCCCCCAGGATAGTTGGATCATTGCCCGGGGAATCAAAACCCTCAAGGTACGGATCGAACAGCAGCAGCAAACGGCTGGATTGCTGGCCCGATGGTTATCTGACCGCCCTGATATAAGTGAAGTCTACTATCCTGGTTTACCTGACCATGGAGGGAGGAAGATCCATCTCCGCCAGGCCGACGGACCGGGGGCCATGCTCAGTTTCCGTCTCTCCGATGCAGAGAAAGCCCGCCGTTTCATAGGCCGCCTACGGCTGCCGGTAATAGGCTCCAGCTTGGGCGCGGTGGAAAGCATCGTCTCCCTGCCGGCCTTAATGTCCCATAGCGCGCTGCCGGAGGAGATGCGCCGGGAATTGGCCTTGGACCGCCAGCTGGTGCGTTTCTCGGTAGGCTTGGAGGACTATGCCGACCTGCAGGCTGACCTGGAGCAGGCCCTGGTTGATTTATGAGTTGTTCCCTTCTCTTGAGGGTTATTCCCGTCCCCGCCCCCCATCAAGAAGCGCAAGGACTGGGAAAAGATCGTGGTATACCGTTACCTCAAAACATCGTTTGGCCGTCACGGGTCCCCAGCAGTCGGTAAAATTGGGGGCGGCGGTCCCGAAAGATGCCCCACTCCAGCCGCTGATACTCCAGCTGGTCCAGATCAAATCGGGCCGTTAGGACCGTCTCCTGGGTCCGATCCGCAGCCGCTTGCAAATCCCCAGTCGGCCCGGTGATAAAGGAAGAACCGTAGAAGGTGAGGGCCGAATCATCCTCACACTCCTGACCCACCCGGTTGGCAGCCAGGACCGGTATAAGGTTGGCGGCGGCGTGGCCCCGCATGCAGATCTGCCAGTGATCCTTGGAATCCACCGAGGGATCCTGGGGTTCCGAGCCGATGGCGGTAGGGTAAAGCAGCATTTCTGCCCCCATCAGGGTCATGCAGCGGGCTGCCTCCGGGTACCATTGATCCCAGCAGATGCCCACCCCGATCCGGCCATAACGAGTCTCCCAAACCTGGAAACCGGTATCCCCGGGATTGAAGTAAAATTTCTCCTGGTAGCCGGGTCCAGCCGGGATGTGGCTCTTGCGGTACACTCCCAGCATTTCCCCGGCATCGATGACCGCCACCGAATTGTAGCGGGCATAGTTCTTCTTTTCGAAAAAGCTGATCGGCAGCACGACCCCCAGCTCCCGGGCAACCTCTTTAAATCGCTGTACGGCCGGGTTGGTCTCCAGGGTGGACGCCCATAGATAATACTCCGGCTTCTCCTTTTGGCAGAAATAGGTGGTCTCGAACAACTCCGGCAAAAGCACCACCCCCGCCCCTTCCCGGGCGGCACTCCGGACCAGCCTCTCCGCTTTATCGATATTTTGGCCCGGATCGGGAGAACAACTCATTTGAATCGCGGCTACCGTAACCTGTCTCATCAATTACTCCCTCATTTCATATAACCCTAGCGGCACCACCAGATCGTGTTGCAGATGTTTATAAAATACAACCTGAGCTCTTCCTGTTTCCCTGCTTGAATAAAATCATCCTTGGCCTTGCCTGAAACGCATCGTTCTGCGGCCCATGTTTGCATGTCCGCCAGACTTGCCTGCGCGGCCTGACCGGGATGATCACTGCCGACGCAACATCCCCGGCTGGCTCCAATTACCAGGCTCGGCCGGCATCTGCTGGGTCATGCAATGGACGTTGCCGCCTTCTTTGGCAATGGCCCGCCCATCCACAGTGCGGACCCTGCGCCCTGGAAAGGTGCGGCTCAGGATCCGTCCAGCCTCGATATCGGTGGATCGGGCCTCCCCGCCGAAAACCGGCAGGATTATCCCGCCGTTGACGAAATAGAAATTAAGGTAGCTCAGGGTCAAACGTCGGCCTTCGTGGTACCGGGGCGGGGGCTGAAGGATCTCAATTACTTCCAGGCTTCGACCTAGGGCATCACTGGCCTGCCTCAGGATCTCCCGGCTTTCGGCGGTAACTAGATAATTGTAATCTTTAGGATCATCGCACACCTGCAGTAAAACTCTGCCCGGTCCCGCCCAGCAGGCCAGGTTGTCGATGTGCCCGTCGGTCTCGTCCCCGCTGAGGCCGCGCTTAAGCCAAATCACTTTGTCTATCCCCAGATACAAGGACAGGTATTCCTCGATGCGGCCCCGTTCAAGTTGGGGGTTGCGGTTGGGATTGAGCAGACACTCCTCGGTGGTCAGCATGGTACCCTCTCCGTCCACGTGGATGGAACCACCTTCCATGACCAGCGGGGCATCGAAACGGGGCACCTTGATGGTGTCCAGGATGAGAGCGGCCAGGCGGTCGTCCTTATCCCAGACCGGGTATTTCTCTCCCCAGGCATTGAACCGCCAGTTGATCCCGGCCACCCCGCCGCGGTGGTCAACTATAAAGGTGGGGCCGTTGTCCCGCAGCCAGGCATCGTCGTGGTCCGCTACCAGAAATTCCACCCGTTCTCCGTACACATGACGGCTGGCGGTATCCCGATCATCGGGCCGGACCACCACCGTGACCGGCTCGAATTCAGCCACCGCCCTGATAATGGCTGCATAACCCCGGCATACCTGCTCATAATCCTGCGGGTAGCACATGGTAGCCTGCACCGGCCAGGAGATAAATGTGCGCTGGTGAAGCGACCATTCTGCTGGCATCCTATATCCCATATCCCGTGGATACATGTTATCTTGCTCCCATCCCGGCTGTAATTCATCTCATATTATAATATTATCCCCTTCACCTCAATCCTCACCCGCCAGGTGGCAACGCAAGGAATAGGTTCAATCCTTTGATGCCTCTCACTCACTCCTCACCCACCACGCTCCAGTAACAAGGCTGACGGTCCAAGTATTTCATGCCTGTCCATTCTCACCTGCCCTGGCCTTCAACTCGTATCCTCCTGTCGATCCGCAGTCGGTCAGGGCTGCCAACATTAGCGGCGGTTTTTGCAACGATGGAACCGACAGCAGGCGCCGACCGGCACCTACTTGCTCGTCCCGGCTTGATTTCCGGTCCAATTCCGCTAGACTAGAACAAATATGAACTTTTTAGGGGGACCATATGTCGGACAAATTTACCAGAACCGAAATGCTGCTGGGTCCTGCGGCCCTGGAAAAGCTGGCCGCCAGCCAGGTGGCGGTATTCGGCATCGGCGGGGTGGGCAGTTTCGTGGTCGAGGCCCTGACCCGCTCCGGCGTGGGCCAGTTGGTCCTGGTCGACCATGACCAGATTACGGTCACCAATATCAACCGCCAAATCCACGCCACCCATAAGACGCTGGGCCTAAGCAAGGTGGAGGTGATGCGCCAGCGGGTCCTGGAAATCAACCCGGAGGCACGGGTGACAGTACATCAACTCTTCTATCGTGCCGAACAGGCTCCTGATCTGGTAGGCCCTGACCTGGACTACGTTGTCGATGCCGTAGACTCCATCGGGGCCAAGATCGACCTCATCATGCAAGCCCGGCAGATGAACATCCCGGTCATCAGCTGTATGGGGGCCGGCAACAAATTGGATCCGACCCGCTTCGAAGCAGCCGACATTTATGAAACCTCGGTATGTCCCCTGGCCCGGGTGATGCGGCGGGAACTGCGCAAACGGGGGGTGGACCGGCTCAAGGTGGTGTATTCCGCGGAGCCGCCGGTGCATAAATCGGCGGGTTACTGCCCTATCGGACAGCCCGAAATCGAACTGGAGATGAACTCGGGAGATGGATTCAAACGCATCATTCCGGGCAGCATCGCTTTCGTCACCGCCGCCGCCGGGCTAATCCTGGCCGGTGAGGTGGTAAAGGACTTGGTCGCCCCTCAGGAGCGGGGCGTCTAACGGCCACTTTCTTACCCCCTCCATCAACTTTCATAATTTGGCCGCTGAACCAACCTGGCTGACCGCAATTGACCAACAGCCCTGGTGCTGACGCCGCGCTGATCAATCACGAATTCCAGAGATGGTCGTTTCTTTCCATTGCGCACCCTCGCGGTATCATGGTCCGTCTTTTAACGCCTCCCCTGAGGTCGGTGCACCCTTCACCAATAGACTATTCACCATGCCGGGTGTGCAGCAATCTCATGCTATTGAGGGTCACCAGCAGCGAACTACCCATGTCACCAACCACCGCCAGCCACAGCGTCAGCCAGCCTGGCACCACCATCAATAGGATCAAGGCCTTGATCGCCAGGGCGAACACAATATTCTGCTTGATGATGGCCATGGTGCGGCGGCCCTGTTGAATAACATAGGGCACTTTGGTCAAATCGTCGGCCATCAGCGCTATATCAGCAGTCTCCAGGGCAGTGTCAGTGCCCGCCGCGCCCATGGCAATGCCCACTGTGGCCAGAGCCATGGCCGGGGCATCATTGACTCCGTCCCCTACCATCGCCACTTTTTGGTTTTCGGTCAGCAGTTCTCGCATAGCCGCCACTTTATCTTCGGGCAGCAGCTCGGCCCGGTATTCATCTGCCCCGGCCAATTCAGTAATGGCCCGGGCGGTGCGTTCATTGTCGCCGGTAAGCATGACCACTTTGCGAATGCCAGCCTGTTTAAGCTTATCCACCGCAACATGGGCATTTTCCCGGATTTCATCGGCTACCGCAATTAGTCCCAGCGGGTGCCGGTCATTGCCCAGAATCATGACTGTCTTGCCCTGATCCTGCAATCCCTCGATTTGTTCTTCTACTCCCCCCAAGTCCATCCCCAACCCGGCAAAAAAGCGGTAGTTGCCTATCTGGTAATAATGATCCCCCACCTGGGCTTGGGCCCCCTGACCCAACACCGCTTGAAAGTTGCTCACCGCCGGGATCGGCACCTGTTGACGGCGGGCATGTTTGACAATCGCCTCACCCAACGGATGTCCAGCCAGGGTTTCGATAGCAGCGGCAATTCGCAGCACCTCCCTTTCGGTGCCCTGCCACGCCACCACATCGGTTACTTCCGGCTGACCGGTGGTCAAGGTGCCAGTCTTGTCAAAGGCCACTACCGACAGCGCGCCGGCCTCCTCCAGATAAACCCCGCCTTTGATCAATACCCCGTTTCGAGCCGCTGCCCCGATGGCGGCGACGATGGATACCGGGGTTGATATCACCAGGGCACAGGGGCAAGCCACCAGCAGCATAGCCATGGCCTGGTAAAACCATTTATGGAAGGGCTGAGCCAGAAATAACACCGGAATGGCCACCACCAGCACCGCGGCAGCTATCACCGCCGGGGTATAGTAACGGGCGAAGCGATCGATGAGTTGCTGGGACGGCGCCCGCTGGCTCTGGGCCTCCTCCACCATGGAGATCAAACGGGCGATGGTATTGTCCTGGGCCAGTTTGGTAACCCGGACCTCTATCGACCCCAGCTGGTTGATGCTGCCAGCATAGACCTTATCCCCAATATTCTTCTCCACCGGGATGGATTCGCCGGTAATAGAGGCCTGGTCGACCGTGGAAACCCCTCCGACCACTTCCCCGTCCATGGCAATCTTATCGCCGGGGCGGACCACAATGATGTCATCAACTACTATCTTTTCCACCGGCAGGGTGATCATTATCCCGTGCCGCCGGACCAGGGCTTCCGCCGGAGTCAGATCCATCAAGACCCGGATGGAGTTCCTGGTCTTGTCGAGAGTGTAACCCTGCAGGGCGTTGCCCAAGGAAAAAAGGAAGACCACGGTGGCGGCTTCCGTGTATTCACCCAGGAAAACCGCCCCGATGACAGCTATGCTCATCAGAATATTCATATCCAGCTCGCGGATGCTAAAGAATACCGCCAGCCCGGTTTTTAGTTCCAGGTAGCCTCCCAGTATGATCCCGCTCATATAGAATGCAATGGGAACATACTGCGGCACCGGCGCCCGGGAGGCGAGCAGCCCCAGCACCAGCATAACCAGCGAGATGGCCGTAGGGAGCACGTACTTGTTGGTTTTCCAGAAGGGCCCCGGGACGGGGCGGCTGTGCTGCCCATGATCTAACTGGCCCTTATAGCCCATACCGTGGATCGCATTAAGGATAGCCTGGTTGTCCCCCTGATGCTCCACCAGCAGGGTGGAGGCGGCGAAACTGACCCGGGCCTTCTCCACCCCCGGCACCATCGAGATGCGTTTCTCCAACTGGGCGGCGCAATCGGCGCAATCCAGTCCTCCAATGATGAATGTGGTTTGATCTTTCCGGTCCTCATGGCGGCTGGCGTATTTGGCTACATCGTATCCCAGGGAACGGATCTTTTTTGTAAATATGGCGGTGTTGGCCTGCCAGGCATCATATTCTATTTCCAGCCGGCCCTGTGGAAAGCTAATCCGGGCTGCCTTTACACCCGGCAATCCCTGCAGCGCCTTTTCCACCTTGCCAGCGCAATCAGCGCAATCCATGCCGGTCACCTGCAGGACTATCGATGCATCCAATTCATTTATCTTCATGGCCTGGGTCATTCTTTTTCCCCCCAATACGCTTCAATCCGCTTCAATCCGCTTTGAATGGTATCCGACCCGTTCAAATGAATTCCAAGAAACGGGCCGCCCATTCCTTGCTGTGGCTTATATGTTTCAATCCCTGCTTCAACAGGGTATCAATATGTTCGTCAGCCAGCGAATAGTAGAGGATCTTGCCTTCCCGGCGGAATTTGACCAACTTTTGGTTCCGCAGCATACGCAACTGGTGGGATACGGCCGAATCCGAGGCTCCGATCACGGCAGCCAAGTCGCATACGCATAGCTCCTGGTGCATCAGCGAAAATATTATCTTCACCCGGTTAGGATCCGCCAGGGTCTTGAAGGTATCCGCCAGGGATTGAGCCTCCTCCCCGGAAAGCATTTTTCCGCTCACCGCAGCTACCGCTTCTTCATGAATGCACTGCGACTCACAACGATCAAACTGCATTGGCATTGCCCCCCTTCAAGCGTCTGTTCATATGAGCACTTGTTCATGTATTTATAGGTCCATTAAATCACATAAATATGTCCAGGGGCAACTTGTTTTTTGTCCTCGAGATGCTTAGGCCGCCGCCCCATAGTGCCAGGTCTCTGCAAAAACCAAAGCTTTCCTGGCAGACCCCAAAACAAAAACCCCGTCACCATGTAATGACGAGGCCTTTAAAATCGGCAAGCATCCCCGATACTTGTATTTATACGACCCGACAGCCTACTGCTTCTATACGTCCCTCTATTTCTCCGATCGTTACCTGGTCATCTTCATAAATGACCCTTACGTTCTTGCCCTGAGGATTTACGTCGGTACGGATGATGCCCGGGAGTTTCTTCATGGAATTGCGGATCGTGTTGATGAAGCTCATTCAGGTCATTCCCCCCACATGAAAGGTGACAATCTGTTCAGCCATCTCGAATCCTCCTTCTCTGCGCCGCTACACTATTTCATAGCCGGCATCTTCGATGGCGGCCTTGATTTGATCAAGGCTCACCTGTTCAGACTCAAAATCGATCGTTACCTTTTTACCGGTTAGATCTACTTCCACTTTACTGACACCAGGCAATGAGCCTACCGAATTTTTGACAGCACTGACACAGTGCATACAGGACATTCCTTCAACTTGTAAAGACTGGGCTTGCTGAGCCATAGCCAACCTCCTTTTTGATATGTATTATAATAAATAATGAACACCTTATTATACAGGATTTCTTCCCGGCCAGCGAAACTCCCTTCTGCATGTGTTTCCGCTGTTCCCAGTGACCCAATCGCCCATCAATCAGCGAGCTCCTGGCTTCATTGCTCGGCGGCTGCTGCGCTGGACTGTTTTCATAAACCCGGGTGCAGAGATGATAACGTTACCATTGTATCCTCAAAGCCCCCCAGCGCCCCGATGCCCGGTCCCCTCTCCTGCTCATCATTATTATACCAATAATCGGATATGATAACCCCAACTCGTTGGTTTTAGTCCTTGTTAGCTCGACCGGCCCTTCATCCTTTCAACTCCGAGGGGGCGCAGAGTGCACCGGCCAATTCTGCCTTAACCACCTCGATGATTGCTCCCAGGGGTATCGACCCCGACCACTTCCTCTCCCCGTTTATCACCACCATCGGGAACATGTGACCGAGCCCTGATGTCTGGTCTATAGCCGGAAAAGACGCCGGGTCCTGGCCCAGGGTGTTTATATATTCCATTTCCAGCTCTTCGGGTCCGAACCAGTCGGACAGGATCTCCTGGATGACTTCATATTCACGTTGCCCGGTGTAAACCGGTCCGCACCCCTGGCAGCTGCCATCGTCACTAAGGCCTCGGTTCACTCCGCCCAAAACCTGTATTCTTACCTTGGCCATGGTAAGCTCTCCCTTCAGTGTCATCGCCTAACCTAAGCATAGGTGATGCTCGGTTTTAGTCAAGTTATTCTAACAATCAGCACCCGCCTATAAACCTGTAAATAAGCTTGGATTGGTATATACTAGGAAATACAACTCCAGTATTGGCTGTCTCTTAACCCCGGCGACCTAGGCATCATCGGTTTTTGGGCTTGTTTACCGTTTTATTCTTGCAAATAAAGAAATCATGCGCATAATTGATAAGATAGGGTTAAATATGACTACTACTTCCTGATTTGAGCCACTATAGGTGGATGTAATTACTGCCAAGGAGGTAATCAGATGTCCGACCATGCTGCTCTAGGTGTCTTCCTCATCCTAACCCTGGTGTTCCCGGTCGCGGCCATGGCAGCCGCCTGGCTGTTCCGGGTTAAATCCGCCCCCACCCGGGAAAAACTGCTCCCCTATGAATGCGGGGTGGACCCCAAGGGCTCAGGGTGGATGAGGTTCAGAGTCAACTATTTCCTCTACGCTTTGGTTTTTCTGGTCTTCGACATCGAGACCATATTCCTCTATCCCTGGGCAGTCAAGTTCCAAAGCCTCGGCCTATTCGCTTTTGTGGAGATGATAGTTTTTATCGCCATCCTGGCTCTGGGCTTATGGTATGCGTGGAAGGAAGGTGCCTTGCAATGGTATTGAGAAAATCTCCGCCTCCGGTTAGTACCGATGATGATGTCGACCAACTGGCCCGGCACAATATAATCGTCACCACTCTGGAAAAACTTTGGAACTGGGGGCGGGCCCGCTCCTTCTGGCCTCTGAATTATGGCTGCAACTGTTGCCCTATCTAGTTGCTGGCCGCCAGCGGGGCCCGCTATGATATCTCCCGCTACGGTTATGAAGTGTTTCGGGCTTCGCCCCGCCAGGCCGACCTGCTCCTGGTCGCCGGTCCCATAACTCTAAAGATGGCCCCGGTGGTCCAGCGGGTATATGAACAGATGCCCTCCCCCAAATGGGTACTGGCCATGGGCAATTGCGCCACCAGTGGCGGCCCTTTCCGCGATGGTTACAGCATCTACCCCGGGGCGGACGCCTTGTTCAAAGTAGACGTATATGTGCCTGGTTGCCCGCCGCGGCCCGAGGCTCTGTTCCATGGCATGCTGGAACTGAAAAAGAAGGTTGAACAGGGAGACTACTAAACCAAGGGGGATACCTGATGACCAGTATTGATACTGAAGCGATTATCGACCAGTTGTTTAAGGCTGTGGGAGGCCGGGTCCGGACTTTCCCCGACCCTTATTTCCTGGGGTTGAGAGTTGATCCGGCAGACCTGCCGGATCTGCTGCGGTACCTGCATGATCAGATGGGTATGAACTACCTGGCCAATCTTACCGCCGCTGATTTACAAGCAGAGTTTGAGGCGAGCTATCACCTCTACGCCATACCCGACAACGGACTGAAAATAGTGGTCAAGACCAGGGTCCCCCGGGATGGGGCGGAACTGCCGTCGGTTTTTGCCATCTATCCCACCGCCGACTGGCAGGAGCGCGAGGTTTTCGACCTGATGGGAATAAGGTTTTCCGATCACCCCAACCTGATCCGGGTGTTGCTGCCGGAAGAATTCGAAGGACACCCTCTGCGCAAGGATTTTAAGAAAAAGGGGGCCATTTGACTTGTTTGTGGAAAGCGAACCATACATAATCAACATCGGTCCTCAGCACCCCAGCACCCATGGGGGCATGCATGTGGAAGCGCTCATGGACGGCGAGGAAGTCGTGAATGTAACCATCCATCTGGGGTATGTGCACCGCTCAGTGGAAAAGATCGCTGAAAGCCGGACCTACACTCAGTTTATACCTTACGCCGCCCGCCTCGATTATATGTCCACCAACCTGCCCGCCTGGGGTTACGTGGAAGCGGTGGAAAAGCTGTCCGGGCTGACGGTACCGGAGAGAGCCCAGTATATCCGGGTTGTCATGGGTGAATTGTCCCGCATCGCTTCCCATATGATGTTTGTGGGCAGTCTGGCCATCGACCTGGCCGCTACTACCGGACTGCTCTATTGCCTGCGGGACCGGGAGCGCATCATGGACATGTTGGAGATGACCAGCGGACAGCGGTTGTTATCTTCCTATATGCGCCTCGGGGGGGTGAGCCATGACCTCCCGGAGGAATTTTTCCCTGCCGTCAAGAGCTTCCTGACCGATGTCCCCGCCATGCTGGATGAGTACAACGGCCTTATCACCGGTAACGAGATATTGCAGGCCCGCTGCAATGGAATCGGGGTGCTGACCCCCGAGACGGCCCTGGCCTACGGGGTAACCGGCCCCAATCTGCGAGCCAGCGGCATCAGCTATGACCTGCGCCGGGCAGATCCTTACGGGATATATGACCGCTTTGATTTCAATATACCAGTAGCGCAAAAAGGGGACTGCATGGCCCGATTGATGGTCCGGCTGGAGGAAATCGAACAGAGCGCCAGGATAATCAAACAAGCGCTGGAACAGATGCCGGAGGGAGAAATATTGGGAAAGGTGCCCAAAGTACTCAAACCCGAAAAGGGACGGGAAGTATATCACCGCACCGAATCCGCGAAGGGAGAATTGGGCTATTACCTGCTGGCCGATGGGACCGATAAGCCGGCCCGGCTGCACGTCCGGGCTCCCTCTTTCATAAACCTGATGGTACTGCCGATAATTTCCCGGGGCAGCAAGCTCCAGGACATAATCACCAACATCGCCACTCTCGACCCGGTTCTGGGGGAATCGGACCGCTAGGCAGGAAAGGGGGTCAAATATATGGAAAATCTATTTATCAACATTGCCCGGACCCTGTCCGATTGGCTGCTGCAACTGGGTCTGAGTCACTTCTGGACTGACCTGGTTCTGCTGGTGGTGCAATGGACCGCCATCATCCTGATCATAACCCTGAACGTCATAATCCTGGTCTGGCTGGAGCGCAAGATATCCGGCTTCATACAGCAGCGCCTGGGACCTAACCGTCTAGGGCCGTTCGGATGCTTTCAGACTATCGCCGATACCCTGAAGCTCCTGACCAAGGAGGATATCATCCCTTCCCAAACCGATAAATTGATATTCAAGACCGCCCCCATGTTTTTCATAATCGTCTCGGTGCTCCTCTATGCCGTTATCCCGATGGGGAAAGACATGGTGGTGGTCGATTTAAACGTTGGCCTATTCTATTTCATCTCGGTCGGCTCCCTGACTACCATCGCCATACTGATGGCGGGCTGGTCTTCCAATAACAAATGGTCCCTGCTGGGCGCCATGCGTTCGGTGGCCCAGATGATCAGCTACGAGATACCCCTGGCTTTTTCCCTGCTGGGAGTGGTAATGATCGCCGGATCGCTGAACCTCTCGGCCATCGTGGCCGCCCAAAGCAATATCTGGTTCATAGTCCTGCAGCCGGTGGCCTTTGTCACCTACTTCATCGCCGCCACCGCGGAATTGAACCGTGGTCCCTTCGATATGCCGGAAGCCGAGCAGGAACTGACTGCCGGTGCCTATACTGAATATACCGGGATGCGCTGGGCCCTGTTCTTCCTGGCCGAATATACCAACCTGGTGGCCGTTTCGGCTCTGGCTGCCACCCTGTTCTTCGGGGGTTGGCAGGGTCCCCTGCTTCCCTCCTGGATGTGGATAATCATCAAAACCTACCTGATCATGCTGGTGTTCATGTGGATGAAATGGACCTTTCCCCGCATCCGCATGGACCATCTGATGTCATTGAGCTGGAAGGTCCTGGTTCCGGTCAGCTTGATCAATATATTAGTGACCGGGGTAGGCATCGAAATATTTAAGGGAATGGGGTGGTGAGCCGGTGTTTGGCAAAGGATTATTGAAAGGTTTGGGCATCACCGCCAAGCATACCTTCGAACGGGAGATCACCCAGCAGTACCCCGAGGAGCGGCCCCATCTGCAGGACCGCTTCCGAGGCTCGCTGGCCTACGATTATCCCAAATGTATCGCCTGCGGGCTGTGCATCAAAGCCTGCCCCAACAATGTCCTCACCCTGGAAACATATAAAGATGAAGGCAGTCGCAAGAAAAAGGTAGCCTATTATGCCATCGACCTGCAATACTGCCTGTTTTGCAATCTATGCGTGGAGATATGCCCTACTGCCACCCTCTATTTCACCCACGAATTCGAATTGACCAGCTACGACCGGGAGGGAATAAAGAAGGAGTATCACCGCCCGCCGGAGCTGGTCCCGGCCAGCAAAACCGCGGCTGGACCGGCGGAAGAAGACAAGACCCCCCCTGGCGGTGAGACAGACGATAAAAAGGTGCGGCAGATGGAAGCCATGAAGACTGCCCTGCTTAAAAACCCGGCCAAAACCCTGGGCAAGATCCTCCCCGCTGAAGAAGATGTGGCCATCATGTCGTCCCTGATGCAAGAGGACGACAAAATACTGACCAAACTAGCCCAGCTCCTGGTCGAAGACCGGGATAAAGCCGCCAAGGTGGCCACTGCCTGGGTCAAGAAAGGCCGAAGCTCCGGACCACCACCCGGGGCGGTCCCCCCGATGGCTGATGGGACTCCAAGGTCAGCTGCCGGGCAATCCTCAGCTGAGGAAACTGCGCCGCCGGCCGCCGATTCACGGGAGGCAGAGGGCGGAGTGGGGCTGCCGGCAGAGGACAAAGCTCCTCTTGGCGATGAAGCCGACGACAAAAGGGTGCGACAGGTGGAGGCCTTGAAGACCGCCCTGCTTAACAACCCGGCCAAAACCCTGGGCAAGATCCTCCCGGCTGAAGAAGATGTAGTTATCATGTCAGGCCTGATGAAAGCGGATGACAAAATACTGGCCAAGCTGACCCAGCTCCTGGTCGAGGACCGGGATAAAGCCGCCAAGGTGGCCACTGCCTGGGTGGCCCGGGAAAAGAAACGTAATCCCGGGGAAGGAGGTCCCTCATCATGATCATGAACATGGATTCCCTGGTTTTTCTGATCATCTCCGCATTTACCATAGCTTCGGCCTTGGGGGTGGTCTTGAGCCGTAACATAATTCACAGTGCCCTGGCCTTGATTCTGACCTTTCTGGGAGTAGCTATGAACTTTTTTGATCTGGGTGCCAGTTTTCTGGGCCTGGTCCAGATCCTGGTCTATGCCGGAGCAATCTCGGTTTTGATCATATTCGCCATAATGCTGGTCATGAAACCCGATTCTGCCGCCACCAATCCCCCCACCCCCAGCCGGGATACCCATTTTATAGGCGGGCTGCTGGCTTGGTTGGTGATGATAGGAGTAGGCATGGCTATCGGATTGACTCGATGGCCAGCGATGGCGTCCGAGCCGGCCGAAGCCGATGCGGTCGGTACCCTGGCCACCCTGTTGCTGGGCAACTATGTGGTGGCCTTTGAAGCAGCTGCCATACTGCTGTTGCTGGCAGCAGTGGGAGCCATAATCCTGGCCAAGGGAGATGAGAACCCATGATCGGACTAAATCATTACCTGCTACTGGGCACAGTCCTGTTCGGAATCGGTGCTTACGGGGTGTTCGCCAAACGCAATGCCATCGCGGTGCTGATGTCGATCGAATTGATGCTCAATGCGGTCAACGTCAATTTCGTGGCTATCAACCGGTTTCTGCAACCGGCGGCAGGCATGGGCCAGCTCTTCGCCATCTTTGTCATAGTGGTGGCGGCAGCCGAGGTAGCAGTCGGTCTGGCCCTGATCATATCAATATACCGGCACCGCAAATCGGTCGACTTGAACGACTTTAACCTGTTGAAATGGTAAGGAGGGCAGTGTGTTGATACAAGACGTCATGACATTTTCCTGGTTGATCCCGGTTCTGCCCTTCCTGGCCTTCGCCTTGATAGGATTATTCCTCCATCGCTGGCCAAAATGGTCGGCCGCTTGCTCCATCGCCGCTATTGGGGTATCATTCTTCCTCTCCGTGCTGATAGCTGTAGAAATCTTCGGCGGGGACCCCGGCCGCGCCTTCGAAATGTCAGTCCGCTGGCTGGAGATGCCGGGGCTGAAGGTGGATATGGGCATCCTGATCGATCCCCTCACCGCCGTCATGTTGTTGGTGGTGACCACGGTAGCCCTGCTAGTGCAGATCTATTCCCTCGGATATATGGAGGGTGACCCCGGCCGGGCCAGCTATTTTGCTTACCAGAGTATTTTTGCCGGTTCCATGCTGGGCCTGGTCATGGCCAGCAACTTCGGACAGATCTTCGTGTTTTGGGAACTGGTAGGCATGTGTTCCTACCTCTTGATCGGATTCTGGTTTGGCCGGCCTTCAGCCCGGGACGCGGCTATCAAGGCCTTTGTCACCAATCGTATCGGTGATTTTGGCTTCCTGCTGGGCATACTCTTCCTGATCATTGTCTTCGGGACTTTGAATTTCGGGGAACTGGCAGCCCTGATTCCTGATTACCATAACCTGGCGGTGCTATTACCTATCGCCGTCCTGCTGTTCTTCGGCCCAGTGGGCAAATCGGCCCAGTTTCCCCTGCATGTGTGGCTGCCCGATGCCATGGAAGGCCCCACCCCGGTCAGCGCCCTGATCCATGCCGCCACCATGGTGGCCGCGGGGGTATATCTGATCGCCCGCGCCTTCTTCATCTTCAGTCAGGTTCCCCAGGCTATGCTGCTGATTGCCCTGGTGGGCGGATTCACCGCCTTGTTGGCAGCCACCATCGCCCTGGTGCAGAACGACATCAAACGCATCCTGGCCTATTCGACTCTCAGCCAACTGGGTTACATGGTGATGGCCATGGGGGTCGGGGCTATGACCGCCGGCATGTTCCATCTGAGGACCCACGCTTTCTTCAAAGGCCTGCTGTTCCTGGCCGCGGGCAGCGTTATCCACGCGCTGCACGGGGAACAGGATATCTGGAAGATGGGCGGGCTGGCCAAGAAGATGCCCATCACCACCTGGACCTTTGTCATTGGCGCCCTGGCTCTAGCCGGCATCCCTCCCCTGGCGGGTTTCTGGAGCAAGGACGAGATCCTGTTGGGCGCTTTTGCCGGCGGCTACACCGGTCTCTACCTGCTGGGTTCGCTGGTAGCCTTCATGACCGCTTTTTACATGTTCCGCCTGATATTTATCGCCTTCTTCGGCGTCAGTAAGGGAGCAGAACAGGCCCATGAATCTCCACCGGTGATGACCGGTCCCCTGGTTATCCTGGCCGCCTTATCGATTGGGGCCGGGTTCGTCGGTTCCCCTTGGATGGGCAACGTATTCGGCCTTTACATCAGCACTCCTGGTGCGGTCCACCATCCGGTCAACCCAACTATTATGGCGGTTTCCTCATTGCTGGCCCTGGCTGGGATCGGGCTGGCCTGGCTCATCTATCAAAAACAGGCGGTGTCAGCCGAGAAGCTTCGCCAGCGCTGGCCGGCACTCTATCATGTGTTCCTTAACAAATATTATGTCGATGAGTTTTACGCCTGGCTGGGCAAGGTATTCGTGGATGCCGGCGCCCGGGTCTTGGAGTGGGTCGACCTCAAGATTATAAACGGTGCCGTCAACGGTCTGGCTTATCTTACCGGTTCCTCCGGACGCACCCTTCGTTACGCCGTCAACGGTCAGGTGCAGTCCTACGCCATCTGGGTGATGGTGGGGCTAGTCTTGCTGTTGGCTACTGTTCTTAAGACCGTGTTTACGGTCCTGGTTTAGGGAGGTGGACAGAATATGAGCGATTTCCCCATCCTCTCCGTAACCTTGCTGCTCCCCATCGCCGGGGCTGTACTGATAACCATGCTGTCTCCCACCCAAAAGAGTATTATCCGGTCCATCGCCGCGGTCAGCACCTTGGGCAGCCTGCTCCTGTCGCTGGTGGTCTTTTTCGGATATGATCAGCTCCAGGGCGGCCTGCAGATGACCGAATCCATCCCTTGGGTCCGGGACCTGGGCATCAGTTATGCTCTCGGAGTTGACGGTATCAGCATCCCTCTCTTGCTGCTGACCAACCTGATCGGCTTCAGTGCCGTTTATGCCAGTTGGCACACCCAGGAGCGGGTCAAGGAATTCTTCGTGCTGCTGCTCCTCTTGATAAGCGGGGTCATGGGCACCTTCATAGCCACCGACCTGTTTATTTTCTTCCTTTTCTACGAGGTGGTAGTGATCCCCATCTACCTGCTGGTCATCATGTTCGGTTCTTCCAAACGGGTCACCAAGGAGTATGCCGGCATGAAGCTGACCATCTACCTGCTGATCGGCAGTGCCTTCCTGCTGGTGGGCCTGATCGCCTTGTTTGTACAGGCCAAGGCCTTGCTGGGCTTCCCTACCATGGATATAAACACCCTGGCCAGGGCCGATTTTTCGGTGGGCTTCCAGGTGTTCGTCTACTGCCTGATGGCGCTGGGCTTCGGTACCCTATTATCCATGTTCCCCTTCCACGCCTGGTCGCCCGATGGGTATGCCGGCGCCCCGACCGCAGTGAGTATGATCCACGCCGGGGTGTTGAAGAAGATCGGGGGCTACGGCCTGATCCGGATCGGCTTGCTGTTGCTGCCGGCCGGAGCGCGGTATGTAGCTCCCCTCATCGCCATCCTGGCCCTGGGCAATGTCGTATATGCGGGGATCATCTGCCTGACTCAGAAGGACCTTAAGTACATAGTCGGATATTCCTCAGTCAGCCATATGGGCTATGTCTTGCTGGGGATTGCTTCGGTCAACCTGATCAGCCTCAATGGGGCAGTTATGATGATGTTCGCCATGGGGTTATGGCCGCCCTGTTCTTCGCCATGATCGGCAACCTCTACCAACAGAGCCATGCCCGAGACGTCTCCGATTTCGGCGGTTTGGCCCACCAGATGCCCCGGCTGGCAATAGGTTTCATGCTGGCCGGCCTGGCTTCCCTGGGGTTGCCCGGTACCGTCAATTTTATCGGCGAGTTTACCATCTTTGTAGGCGCCTTCGGTGTATATAATGTCCTGACCATTCTGGCTATATCCGGCATCGTCATAACCGCAGTATACATCCTCCGCACCCTGGGGGGAGTATTGTTCGGGCCGCGCCGGCCGGAATGGGACCATCTTCAGGACCTGCGCGGTGTGGATACCATCCCCTTGCTGGTCCTGGGGAGCGCGATTCTTATAGGCGGCATCCTGCCTTTCACCCTCATGGATCTGATCAATAGCGGGGTGGGGCAACTGCTGGGGCAAATCGGCCCTGGCCAGATCGGAGGGATCTTATGATGTACTACCAACTGCTGGGTCCGGAGATAACAGTGGCCGTTCTGGGGTTACTGGTGCTGGCCGGCAGCCTGCTGCTCCCCTCTCACGGGAAAAACGCATTAGGATACCTGACTACCATCGGTCTGGCCGCAGTGCTGCTGGCGGTGATCTTAAACTTCAGCCGGGAAGCCATTTTCTTTGCCGGGGTCTACCAGATAGATATGTACGCCAATTTCTTCCGCCTCTTGTTCCTCAGCGCGGCCCTGTTGATCATGCTGATGTCCAGCCGTTACACTGGTTTGTTCGGCGAGCGCAAGAGCGAATGGTTCAGCTTCATGCTATTCGCTACCCTGGGGATGATGATCATGGTAGCGGCCGGCGACCTGATCATGGTTTATGTGGGCCTGGAGCTGATGACCATCAGTTTCTATATCCTCACCGCTTATCTCCTCAATGACCGGTGGTCAGCTGAAGCCGGCCTTAAATATCTGCTCATCGGGGCTATGTCTTCAGCGGTCCTGTTGTTCGGGATGAGCCTGATCTATGCCTGCAGCGGATCTACTGTCTTTACCGAGATTTACCAGGCTCTTCTGGCGGGGTCGGAAAGACCTGCTTTATTGGCGGGCATAGTGATGATGATGGCCGGTCTGGGCTTCAAGATCTCGGTGGTGCCTTTTCACATGTGGACCCCCGATATCTACCAGGGGGCGCCCACCCCGGTTACCGCCTATCTGGCGGTGGCCTCCAAAGCAGCTGGATTTGCGGTGCTGGTGAGGATACTCCTGATCGCCTTTCCTCCCACCAGCCTTGACTGGAAGCTTATATTGGCGGTGCTGGCTGCCCTGACCATAATCATTGGCAATCTCACTGCCCTGCCCCAGACCAACGTCAAACGCATGCTGGCTTATTCCAGCATCGCTCAGGCCGGCTACATACTGGTGGGTCTGGTGGCGGCCAACACCTATGGCCTCAAGGGAGTGCTGTTTTACGCTATGACTTATGTGTTCGCCAATGTGGCCGCTTTCGCGGTGACCGCCGTGGTGGAGGTGGCGGAAGGAAACGCCGAGTTGGAATCATTCAATGGGTTGGGCCGCCGGGCTCCCATGCCAGCCGCGGTTATGACCATCTGCCTGCTGTCCCTGGCCGGCATACCCCCCATGGCTGGATTTGCCGGCAAGCTCTATCTCTTTTCCGGTGCCATTCAGGGTGGCTACCTGTGGCTGGCCTTCATCGGCCTGCTGATGAGCATGATCTCCGTATATTATTACCTGCATGTGGCTAAAGCCATGTACATTGGCATCAGTTCGCGGGAGGACCGGGTGCTGCTGCCGGTCCCGGTCCGGATTGCTCTATGGATATGCCTGCTGGGTACCATTTTAATGGGTGTTTATCCCGGGCCCCTGTCTGAACTGACCGAACTGGCGGTGCAATTGTTCAGCGCGGTTTAGCGGCTGGGCAAAAGGACGACCATCCCTGACCTTCCGAGCGGCAGTCACATTAGCCTATTACCGTCTCCAAACAACCGGACCCCGGCGATGACGAGGTCCGGTTGTTTTCATCTGTCTGCTCTAGCTGGGGGCGGTATTTGAACCGAACTGAATTGCTATTTTTCGGTGCTTCGGAGCCAGTGCCTGACCTCATGTCGGCAGCCGGTCGATTGTGTTCCAAAACCGCAACCACACCGCAATGAACCATTTAGAAGACCCATTTATCCAAATCCCGCGAATAATCGATGATCTCCGCCGGTGCAAAAAACAAGCCGATCTCGCGGGCTGCGCTGAGGAGTGAATCCGAGCCATGGATTATGTTTTTGTCGATACTGACACCGAAATCACCTCTAATGGTACCTGGGGCTGAGTCCTGGGGATCAGTCGCCCCCATCATGCCCCTTACCATCGCCACTACGTTTTCCCCCTCCAGGACCATGGCCGCTATCGGCCCCGAGGTAATAAAACCGATCAGCCCCTCAAAAAACGGCTGGCCCTCATGTTCCTGATAGTGCTCAGCTGCCAGTGACGGTGAAATCTGCATCAGTTTGAGTCCGGCCAGTCTGATGCCCCGCCTCTCCAAGCGACCGATTATCTCGCCGACCAATCCTCTTTGTACCCCATCTGGTTTTACCATAGCAAAGGTACGTTCCATTTCGCATCCCTCCTAAATAATTTTGTCGGCCGGTCCATGCTGACATTGATCTATAACCGTATATGCCGTTTATTGTTCCGCAAACACCACCAGGTTAAACTTACAGTCGGTTGGGAACCGGGTTTGTCTGCCGCCAAGCTTGTCTTTAACGTCAGCGGGGTAACTTCTGAGTCTTCACCAACATATTATAAATCAGCCAAAATGTCTCTACTTCAGCCCATGCAAAGGAGGACCCGCCATGTACAACCTGACCCGCTATCACGTGACCCAGTATCGCCATCCCGGCCGGCATACGATAGATCATGGCAATCAGCTGAGGCCTCGTACCAGAAATCCAGCTGGCGATAATCCTACCCTGGCCGCCAATTCGATCGGCTGTACCGACCCCTGGCAGCACGAGAACTGCCAGTGTCTGCCCCGCAAAGGGGAAATGGTCCGCAACGGCGGCTTTGAAAACCCTTGCAACCCACTCCACAACTGGACCGTGAACGGAGGAGTGGATGTGATCGATCCGGCCCGGGGTGATATTGCCCACCAGGGGCAAGCGGCTGCCCAGCTAGGCCTGATACGGCCACAAGCCCTGCTCTGCCAGGATATACCCGGGGTGTGCCCGGGCGGCTATTTTCAGCTGACCTTCTTCCTGTGCGCAGCTGAGAGCCGCAACAATCCGCCTATGCGGGCCTCTCTGGAATTTCTGGATAAAAATAAAC
The DNA here is from genome assembly GCA_012522705.1 of Syntrophomonadaceae bacterium. Taxonomy (GTDB): domain Bacteria; phylum Bacillota; class Syntrophomonadia; order Syntrophomonadales; family Syntrophomonadaceae; genus PHAA01. The sequence goes on from JAAYJY010000017.1 coordinate 20,397, forward strand.
AACTGCTGGTAGCCCCAGCAGTTGATATCCTGATTCCTGCCTGCAGTCTGTCGACCGCCTACACCGCTTTTATCAACATCACCCGCTGGCCTTCACCTCACCGGACTCACTTCGCCCGGGTCAGATTTACAACGGATAATTCATCGCGGGGGTGCCATACATGTCTCGATGATGTCTCTCTGGCGGCCCTGGCCCGAACCACCGGCATCGACTGGCATCCCAGCGGGGGGTGACAAAGGGTGACCGTAAACCACGCAGGGCTAAGTCCCTATGCCCTTTATCTGTAGTCTCTCAAGAAGCGCTCCAGGCGATCCAGTCCTTCCTTGATGTTTTCCATGGAATTGGCATAGGAGAAACGCACATACCCCTCACAGTTGGCCCCGAAATCGATACCTGGGGTTACCGCCACCCTGGCCTTCTCCAGGATCTCGAAAGCCAGGCGGTAGGAATCCATGCTATATTCCTTGATATTGCCCAGGGCGTAGAAGGCTCCGGTGGGATCGAAACGGGTTGCGATGCCCATCTCTTTGAGCCGCTGCAACAGGTATAGGCGCCGCTGGTTGTATATCCTGCGCATCTCCTCGACATGGGCATCGCAATCTCGCAGGGCTACCATCCCGCCCTCCTGGGCGAAAGAAGAGGCACAAATGAACAGGTTCTGCTGCATGGTCTGAATGGTGCGCACATATTCCCGAGGCGCAATCACATATCCCAGCCGCCACCCGGTCATGGCATAGAGCTTGGAGAAGCCATTTATGACGAAGGCTTGGTCAGTGTATTCCAAGATGGTGTGATCCTCATCTTCATAGTTGAGCCCGTTATATATCTCATCGGAGATTATTACCGGGCCCAGTTCGGCCACCGCTTGCAGGTCTGCCCCGCTCAGCACCACTCCAGTGGGGTTGCTGGGAGAATTAATCAGAATACCCTTGGTCTGTGGAGTCAACCGTTGCCTGATGTCGCCGGGGCGGTATTTGAAGCCATCCTCTTCATAAACCGGTGTCACCACCGGCTGCCCGTCAACATAACGGATAAAATTAGGGTAACAGGCATAGTAGGGGTCGGGCAGAATCACCTCTTCGCCCCGCTCCAGCAATACTGAGAAAACCATGAGCATGCCGGGAGAAGTGCCTGAGGTCACGATAATCTGCTCCGGGGAGATATCCACCCCGTACTTGCGCAGGTAATAGCGGGCGATCTCCTCTCTAAGGATTAGTTTACCCAGACTGTGGGTATAATGGGTATCGTCCTCCCGTAAGGCCTTGATGGCTGCTTCCTTGACCGGTTCGGGGGTGGCAAAGTCGGGTTCGCCGACCTCAAGGTGGATCACATCCTGACCATCGGCCATCATGGTCTGGGCCTTCTCCAGCACCTCCATGACTATGAACGGCGTCAGTTGTTGGGTGCGTGATGACGATTGTCTGTCTGCCATATGTTACTCCTTGTCTCTTTTGCTGCTAATAATTTTATTAAAGGCCGGGGTCAAAGTCTACCCCTACCTGGGGGACAATTACATCCTCGCCCTCCGGAGACGATCCTCTGGTGCGCATTCCTCCAATCTATCTCCTCGGTGGATGCCTGCATTACTGCCCAGAGTGAAATTCATTAGGAGCATCCGCAGCTTCCCGCCTGCGAACCATAATCCCGGCTTGCCGCCAACCATTCAACACCAGCTTTCCGGGACGGCCGCGCCCGGCTGAACCAAACGGTATGCATAGCCAGCGGCTCAACGGGAGTATTTCTGCGTACATCGTCTCGGCCAGACCGAAGTCGGGGTGGTGTAAGATGATAGGGGCAAAATGGTAATATACATAAGTACGTCACTCCAGGATAAGGTTATATTGTTATTGAAGGCAGAATCTTTACAGACCCCCCGATTAATCGTAAAATATCGGTACTCGGGTCTTCCGGAGCGGCGGAGCATTGAAAAAGCACTTGATCTTGACAGGGAGGGGGCAAGGGGATGGCGTTTCAAAAAAAACATAGCCCCATGGAGCGTTTCTGGTTTACCATGGCCTTGATGGTGGGGATATTGGCCTTGATGGGAGTCATCGGTACCACAATAGATATCACTTACCATGTCCCCGACCAAGCGGTGGTCTATGTCGACCCAGCCAACGGCATCTATTATGCGCCCCCCTATATCGACAACCACCGCTACCCCAACAGCTTGGACGTCAATTCTCTAGAGGCCAGCACCGTAGCCGAATGCCGGCAATTAAACATCCACCCGGACCTGGAATGTGTTGAACAGGGTTATTTTGAGGAATACGAAACCGTAACCCATTTGCTTAAAACCAAACTAGGGTTGTCAGAAGCCAAACAGAGCCGTTGGAATCAGGACGGTGCCTGGAACTTCTAACCCGACTCGATTGCCCGCCCTGCCTTTTATTAAAACCAAGGCATCATCAATGCAGCCACCCTCTGTTTTCCCAGGCCGGCCTTACCCCGGACGGGTCTGCCCGGGGTTATGCACATGGCTACGGAAGTCAGCCCGTCGGCTCATGCGGCCAGCATGGCCCGGCCTTCATGCATACCAGGAGTGTTGGACTGGTTGTGGCTGGGCGGGGGTTCGCCGGTTGCTGATTTTATTACCGTCGTGGCGATAATCCCGGCGGGTGCAGCCTGACCTCGGCGCATGATAGAACGGCAGTCTGTTAATGGAAGCTTGCAATAGCAAGGACTGGATGCAAAGAGACAACCGACATCAACTGATGCTCTGGATATAGGTCGTCTTCTGGCTGTACATCTCCACCAGCCGAATCAGGTTATTACTGTTCAAGGGCTCACTGATCAGATAACCCTGCATCTCGTCGCAGCCTTTATCGCGGATATAATTGTATTGCTCGATGGTGCTGACCCCTTCGGCAACCACTTTCAAATCGAAGTTATGGGCCATGGTGATCATGGTATCGACCAGCATCCGGTTGTCGCGATCCTGCAGGTTTCTTATGAAACGCTGGTCGATTTTAAGCGTGTCGACCGGATACTGGGACAAGTAGGCCAGACAAGAATAGCCTGTCCCAAAATCGTCCAGGGCCAGTTGGATCCCCAATCTTTTCAGAGCCATCAATTTGTTGGAGACGGATCTTTGGTTAAAGATGGCTACCCCTTCGGTAATCTCCAGTTCCAGGTATGGCGCTGCCAAGCCGGTATCCCTCAATACACGCTGAACGCAACTCACCAGCTTCTCACTGTTGAATTGTACCGGGGATACGTTGACGGCTATTTTGGGGATATGGTATCCCTCATCGTGCCAAGCTTTCAATTGCCGGCAGGCGGTGCTAATTACCCATTCCCCCAATTGGATTATCTGCCCGTTTTCTTCGACAATGGGGATCAGTTCTGAGGGATTTACCGCCCCCAGGATGTGATTATGCCAACGGACCAGCGCCTCCACTCCTACTATCTCACCGGTCTTGATACTGACTTGGGGCTGATAGTAAAGGCTGAATTCATCATTCTTCAAAGCGGAACGCAGTTCGTTATCGAGAGTCATGCGGCGGGCGTAGTACTTGTGCATCTCCACCGTATACACGATGGACTGGTTTTTACCCTGGTTCTTGGCCTCATACATGGCAATATCAGCATATTTGATGAGGTTTTCGATATTATCACCATGGCGGGGATATATGGCCACCCCGATGCTGACCTCCACAAAGATCTCCATATCCGTGCCGAGCAGGAACGGTTCCCGGATGCTCTTATGGATGGAGTCTATCATTTGCTTGGCCTCATCTATGGTGGCAATCTCGTTCAAGAGCACCATGAATTCGTCCCCTCCATGCCTGGATACTATGTCCATGGGGCGGATGGTGGTGCTTATCTTCTCACCTACTTTTTTAAGGACCAGGTCGCCCAGGTTATGGCCCAGATTGTCGTTCAAAACCTTGAAATTATCCAGGTCGACGAACAGAACCGCAAACATCCGACCCTGATAGCGAGCGCTTTCCAAGGCTTTGGTTAGGTGACGCATAAACAACCTGCGGTTGGGCAAGTCGGTGAGGGCGTCGTAATAGCCCAAGTGATGGATGTCCTCCATAAATGTCTTTAACTGGGCGTTTTTTTCCTGCAGCTGCTCAGAGCGTATCCCTACTTCCTCTTCCAGGTGACGGGTTTGTTTAAGCCAGTTCTGTCTCTCCTTGCGGATTACGTAATGATTGTAAACATAAAGGACTATCAGGCAGACCAGCGAACTGATCAGCAGAGCAGTAGTCAGGTCCTGGCTGATGGGCCAGTTTGGGCTCCATAGCAACATGGCTGCCATACTGCCCAAGCTATAAAATAGGATAAGACCCGATAAGACATTATTCCAGATCTTTCTATCCAATTGCTGACAACTCCCGATATTCACACTCAAGCATTA
>JAAYJY010000192.1 GCA_012522705.1 Syntrophomonadaceae bacterium
CGATGGGCACATCAGGTTGGATCAAATCGATACATTGCCGATAAGCAGACGAAAACAACATGACTTCGATCCGCCCGCTCAAGTCCTCCAGGAAAAACCGGGCATAAGGATCGCCCCGGCGGCTGATTTTTCGGCTTATGGCAGCGGGTATTCCTGCCACCCGTACATATTCTTCACCGTCCTTGGCATGCAGATCAGTGATCTCACTGGTAGTCACCAGGCCGATAATGTCCCGATAGGTATCCAGGGGGTTGGCGGATACATAGAAACCGAGAACCTCCTTCTCCTTTACCAGTTTTTCCTGATTGTCCCACTCACCCTTGACTAGTACCACCGGTTCCTCCACCATATCGACTGCATCCCCAAATAAGGAGAGTTGATCGCCTTGGCTGGCTTGTTTGACTTGGTTCACCAGGATCATCGACTCATCCATAATCGAGTATACCTGCCGGCGGGTTTGGCCCAGAGAATCAAAACATCCCGCATAGATAAGATTTTCCACCATACGCTTGTTTATCTGGGTGAGATCGACCCGTTGACAAAAATCAAAAAAGGAGCTGAAATTACCTTGCCGCCGGGCCCGGACGATGGCCTTGACGGCATTTGTGCCCACGTTCTTGATGGCTCCCAAGCCAAACCGGATACCATCCGCAGCCACCGTGAAGGTTTCATAGCTCTGGTTGATGTCCGGCGGCAGGATGGGTATCCCCATCTTTTTGCATTCTTTGATATAGAAAACCACCCGGTCCAGATGTTCGATGACGCTGGTTAGAAATGCGCACATGAATTCAACCGGATAGTAAGTCTTTAAATAGGCAGTCTGGTAAGATATCATGGCGTAGGCGGCCGAGTGGCTCTTGTTGAAACCATAGCCGGCAAAACTCTCCATGATATCAAACAGGTGTCCGGCCAGGTCTGTGGTGATGTTGTTCCGGGCGGCGCCCTGGACAAATTTATCGCGCATGGCCATGATTTCGCTGGCTTTTTTCTTACCCATGGCGCGGCGCAGCACATCGGCTTCACCCATGGTAAAACTGGCCAGGTCGCTGGCTACCCGCATCACTTGTTCCTGGTAGAGGATAACGCCATAGGTTTCCTCCAATATCGGTTCCAGTGCAGGATGCATATACTCTACCTTCTGGCGTCCCTGTTTGCGGTTGATAAAATCCTCCACCATACCGGAGCCCAGCGGTCCGGGACGATACAGCGCGATGACCGCGATCAGGTCTTCGAAGCGGTTGGGCTGCATATCCCGTAAGATCCGGCGCAAGCCCTCGCTTTCCAATTGGAATACGCCGATGGTCTCACCCGCCTGGAGCAGTCGAAATACATGGTCATCATCCAGGGGCAGGTTCTCCAAATCCACCTTTACCCCCCGGGATTTGCCGATTATATCCACCGTCCGGTCCAGCACAGTCAGGGTCCTAAGGCCCAATATATCCATCTTAAGGAGGCCGATGTCCTCCACCGTCTCTTTGGCAAATTGGGTGATGATGTGTCCGTCACTGGTCTTCTGCAGAGGGAGCAAAGAGCTGAGGGTCTCGCGGCCGATCACCACTCCGGCCGCATGCACGGAAGCATGGCGGGGCATCCCCTCTATCGCCCGGGCGATATCAATGAGGCGGCGGGTATCATAATCATTCTGATAGGCAGCCGCCAGGTCGGGGGAGATCTCCAGAGCCCGGTCGATGGTCACCCCCAACTCGGCGGGGACCATCTTGGCGATCCGGTCCACATTCCCGTAAGGTATATCCAGGGCCCGGCCCACATCGCGGATGGCGGCCCGGGCGGCCATGGTGCCGAAGGTGATGATCTGGGCTACCCGATCCATGCCGTAACACTCGACGATATATTTTATAACCTGTTCTCTCTTTTCGAAGCAGAAGTCGATGTCTATATCCGGCATGCTGATCCGTTCGGGATTAAGAAACCGTTCAAACAAAAGGCCGTATTTGAGCGGATCGACAGTAGTAATACCTAAAACGTAGGAAACCAGGCTCCCGGTGGCCGAACCACGCCCAGGGCCCACCGGCACGTCATGGGTTCGGGCCCAGTTGACCAGGTCCTGAACGATCAGGAAATATTCCGCAAAACCCATCTCATTGATCATCCTCAGCTCATAGGCCAACCGCTGCTTGACCTGCTCATCCGGTTGGGGATAGCGGAGGGCAAACTTTTCCCCGGTCAATTGCTCCAAATAACTCTCCGGGCTATAACCAGCCGGAATCGAAAAATAAGGGAGATGAAATTCCCCGAAGGTGAATTCCAGCTCACAGGCCTCGGCTATCTTGAGGCTGTTGTCCGCTGCCTCAGGATGGTCGGGAAAGAGAGCCCGCATCTCATCTTCACTCTTCAAATAGAACTCGCTGCCATCGAAACGCAGGCGGTCTTGATCAGACACCACTTTGCCGGTTTGAATGCACAGCAGCACATCATGGATGGCCGCGTCCTCTTTGCGGATGTAATGGGCATCGTTGCTGGAGACAACTGGGATGCCCGTCTCGGCACTTATTTGGAACAACCCCTGGCAGACCTTCTTTTCCAGATCAATGCCATGGTCCTGAACCTCCAGATAAAAACTACCCGGACCAAAAACCCGCTGGAATTTGAGGGCGGTGTCCCGGGCTGACTCATAATTGCCGGCGACAATCAACTGGGGTATCTCTCCCGCCAGGCAGCCACTCAGCCCGATCAAGCCCTCGCTGTACTTTTCCAGGAGTTCCATGTCGACACGGGGTTTATAATATAAACCTTCAATGTATGCGCGGCTCACCATCTCGGTCAGATTGCGGTATCCAATCTCATTTTTGCATAACAGGGTAAGGTGAGCGTTGCGCTCATCAGCCCGGCTATTCTTGTCCAACCTGCTTCGGGGGGCGACGTAGACCTCGCAGCCAATTATGGGTTTGATGCCCCGTCGCCTGGCCTCCCGGTAGAAATCCATGATACCGTAAAGCACCCCATGGTCGGTGATGGCTATGGCCGGCATGTTTAAATCCACTGCCCGATCCACCAGATCCCTGATCCGGCAGGCTCCATCCAGCAGACTATATTCGGAATGATTATGCAAATGCACAAAACCCATGGTCATTCTTGCTCCCCGCGTATACAAATTCCGTTATTGCCATTTCATATCAATCTTATCATAAATAAAAAATGAAAGTCTGCTCACGCGGGGCAACCGGTCCGATAAACGAGGCCGGCAGGCTTATCGGGTCTTAAGATCCTTGATCTTCTTGCCCATGATTCCCCCGACCCGGCCGCATTCGGCGTTGGTCAGGGATTCCCATCCATCACTCTGGATCTGTTCCCACAGTCCCAGTTCCCGGGCTGTCTCGATTTTCATAATGTCCCTGTCGCTCAGAGCCTTCTTGGTCTTTTTGTCTTTCTTCTTCATGATTCCCTCCGCCTGCAATATTGTTTCCTGCTGATCTTATGGTTTCCCAATCGCAGGAGTTTTTATATTCTTTTTTAAATAACTATTTAGGATTAGCAGGATTATCTGGGAATTTATAGAAGTGTTGTAGCTACACACTTAATAAGGAGGAGTATTATGTTCCCTACCTTTCTCAACAAGGACAGCCGGCGTTTTCTGGACCTATCCGTATTTATCAATTACAACCCTGACGAACTGCTATTCTACTACTATAATTCCACCATAAATATCTCCCTGGAAACCTATCTGCAGATGCAGGAG
>JAAYJY010000193.1 GCA_012522705.1 Syntrophomonadaceae bacterium
CTCCCTAGTTTATCCGGGAAAAACCGGTTATTCGGTCTTCTCCCGTTTGCGCACTATTAATTTGATAGGCGTACCCTCAAAGCCAAAGTTCTTACGCAAGGAGTTATCCAGGTACCGCAGGTACGAAAAATGAATCTTTTCCGGATAATTGGCAAAGAACACAAAGGCGGGCGGTGCGGTCTGCACCTGGGCGGTATAATAGATCCTGATCTTCTTGCCGCCGCCCCCCGGCAGCGGATTTAACAACATGGCCTCATTAATGACTTGGTTTAATTCCGAAGTCTGAATCCGGCGATTGTGTTGGTCGAAGACAAAATCCACCAGTTCCAATATCTTGAATATCCTTTTCCGGGTCAGGGCTGAAACATACAATATGGGGCAATAGGCTAGAAACTTCAGTTCCTCCCTTATATCCTTATCGAACTTGTTCATGGTCCGGCCGTCTTTTTCGATCAGGTCCCATTTGTTGACGATAATGACGCTGGCCTTGCCCTGTTCGTGGACATAGCCGGCAATCCTTTGGTCCTGTTCGATGACCCCCTCGCTGGCATCCAACATTATCAGAACCACGTCGGCCCGTTCCACGCTTTTCAAGGCCCTGATCACGCTGTATCTCTCGGTGGCCTCGGTAATCCTTGATTTTTTCCTGATTCCAGCTGTATCGATCAAAATGTAGCGATTGCCTTGATATTCAAAGGGGGTGTCGATGGCGTCACGGGTGGTGCCCGGAGTATCGCTGACGATGACCCGTTCCTCGCCCAGCAGCGCGTTTACCAGCGATGACTTTCCTACATTGGGCCGGCCGACGATGGCTATCTTGGTAACCTCGGCATCCTCCTGGTATTCATCGGCGGGAGGAATTTTGGCCACCACTGCGTCCAACAGTTCATCGATGTTGCGGCCGTGCATGGCCGAAACCGGGATGGGATCCCCCAGGCCCAGATTATAGAATTCGAAATATTCAAGTTGGCGGTCGAAATTTTCGACCTTGTTGGCGGCCAGCACCACCGGTTTTTTACTGCGCCGCAATAAGTTGGCCACCTGCTCGTCTTCGGGTGTTATCCCTTCCTGGGCGTCGAGCACCAGCATTATGACGTCAGATTCCTCGATCGCCACTTGCGCCTGCAATTTTATTTCCCGGGCAAAGATGTCACCCTCGTCGAAACGAATGCCCCCGGTATCGATGATCACGAATTCCCGGCCTACCCAGTCAGTGCTGTCATAGAGCCGGTCACGGGTCACCCCTGGTATATCTTCGACGATGGCCTTGCGGGCTCCTACCAAGCGGTTAAACAATGTTGATTTGCCCACATTGGGGCGTCCGACTATCGCTACTATCGGTTTGGCCATGATTACCTCCGTTGCTCTCCATTATCGGTTGCGGTCCCCAACAAGGCCTTAACCAGTCCTGCCGCACTGGTGCTGACGACTTCAATCTCAGCGCCGCTGCTTGACCTTAGCTCATCAATTCCCATGTCATCCAGCAATACATTATAGCCATCGCGCAGGACGACATCGGGCAACATCACTCTCCTGCCCCGGTAGGTGACGCCGAGGGCGTTCAGTATATCCTGGCCGGTCAAAAGCCCGGCCACGGTAACACCCCCGCCAAAATGCTCATTAGTGACTTCTATCAGCTGGACCGAAAGACCTTTTATCTGGTTGAGCCGTTCTATTACTGGCACCAGTACCGCCCGGCCTGATTGACTGCTGATAAGGCAAGCCTCTGAATCCAGCACCTGGTCGGGCAAAGCACTCTCCAAGGCATCAAAGTCGTCCCTGAAAATCCGGGCTAGACCGATGCCGTTTTCTATCTGGCAGTAGTCGTCATAATAGTCGGCCGGAGGAAAATCCCGGCCAGCCTTAATGTAGAATTCATCCGCCGCGTAAACGAACCCGGTTCCCAACCGCGCCCTAAACCGGGCTTGATTGAGGTCTGTGGCTGCAATTATGGACTCTGCCAGTGGAGCGGATACCGCCATCATATGGGGAAGATTAGCCCGGTGGCCGCTCAATCCCACCGGGACCAGGCCCACCGACAGCACCCCCGGATGTAGGGAAGCCAGGTCTTCGATGGTCTCCTGCAGGACTTCTCCATCATTCCAGCCGGGACATACCACCACCTGAGTGTGGACCTGGATACCTGCATCACAAAGACGTTGCAGATCCTGTCTGATGTTTCCTGCCCGGTGGTTCTGCAGCACCTTTTTCCTAAGCTCTTTTTGGGTACAGTGTACCGATACATAAAGAGGGCTAAGATGGAGATCGATTAGCTTTTCCCAGTCTTTCTCCCGCAGGTTGGTCAAAGTAATAAAGTTACCATTTATAAAGGAATGGCGATAGTCATCATCCTTGATGTATAGTGTCTCCCGCATTTGCTCCGGAAGCTGATCTACAAAGCAAAAAACACAACGGTTACGGCATGGTTGGAGATGATCGAACACCACTTCCTCGAAATCCAACCCCAGCGTCTCGTCATAATCCTTGTCGATTTCGAGCAGCCAGTTCTCACCATTGGGTTTTTCTATAACCACCTCGAGATAATCATCCTGGGCATGGAATTGATAATCAAGGATATCATATATAGGTTTACTATTGATAGAGATCAGTCTGTCACCGGAGACGATGCCTAATTCGGCAGCTATGCTGCCCTCTCTCACCCTCGAGATACGCCCTGCCAAAATACCACCACCTGAAAATCTGTAATTCCCTGAAAAAGATGACGTATCAATTATCTTCGATTTACAGTCCCGGCGCAAGAATGTATAAAGGCCAGACTTTCGCGGTTACGAAAATCTGACCTCGGCTCTTAATTCATCAACCTGTTCCAGCAGGAAAGGATATTCGATCTTTAATAGGCGGCTGACCACGGCATTGATTATTTTCTGCAGCCCCCGCACCGAACCCATCCGGTATAGATGTATCAGGGTCTCCTCTGATCGTACCGATATGGTCTGGATCAGTATCTCATCTGAGTTATGACCTAGGATCCCGATCAATTGATATATCGTCTTCCTGGTCATGGCCAGTTCCGGGCCAGCGCCCAATGCGTACACTTGGTTGCCCCAATGGTCCTCTCCGACCAATATGGGTTCGCCCAGCGCCTCCCGGCTGAAATCCCCCCAACCTGCCAGTTGCCCTTTGGCATCGTC
>JAAYJY010000194.1 GCA_012522705.1 Syntrophomonadaceae bacterium
CACACCACACTCTTCTTTAAATTTATTTCCGCTTATTTCATTAACCACTCGATAGCCTCCCCCCTGCCACTGGACAGCAATGCCCACCGCCCTGACTATCCTCTGGCCGTCATCTGCGCTTACCAACCGGTCAACCCCCAATATGACCGAGGGGCGCGTCCCTGGATGCTGCGCGCATATAATTGTTAATCAATCCCGCAGCGTTTAAATATGGTATCCACTTGGGCGGTATAGATGCCATAGTTAAAAATAGCCTCTATCTCATCCAGGGAAAATTCCTTCATTATCATAGGGTTAGCCAAGACCAAATCCTTAAATCCAGTGTGCTCTCTCCAGCTCTGCATGGCCGTGGATTGGACCAGCTGGTAGGCCTCTTCCCGCAGCATTCCCCTGTCTATCAGGGCTAGCAGCAATTGCTGGGAAAAAACCAGTCCCAAGGTTTTCTCCAGGTTGCGGGCCATGTTTTCCTCATATACCATCAGCCCCTGCATGACCCCGATGAATTTCTGCAGCATATAATCGACCAGGATGCAACTGTCCGGGATTATGATCCGTTCCACCGAGGAATGAGTGAGATCTCGTTCATGCCACAGGGACACATTTTCCAGTGCGGCCAGGGAATTTCCCCGCACCACCCGGGCTAATCCGGCCACCCGTTCGCTCATCATAGGATTGCGTTTATGGGGCATGGCCGATGATCCCTTCTGCCCCTTCTGGAAAGGCTCTTCCACCTCCAGTATTTCGGTGCGCTGCAGATTACGGATCTCGGTGGCCATCTTCTCCAGGGAACTGGCGATGACCGCCATGGTAGTCATCAGCTGGGCATGGCGGTCGCGCTGGATGACCTGGGTAGATGCCGGGCAGGCATTAAGCCCCAGTCTCTCACACACGTATTCCTCCACCCCCGGATTCAGGTGGGCAAAATTACCCACTGCCCCCGAAATCGCCCCGCAGGCTACCATCTCCCCGGCTTGCTGCAACCTGGTCAGGCTGCGGCCGAGCTCGCTATACCAGACCGCCATCTTTAAACCAAAGGTAGTGGGTTCCCCGTGAACCCCGTGGGTGCGGCCAATACACAGGCTGTATTTATATCTTTTGGCCAGGTCGCCGATAATATTCTTCAAGGCCGCCAGCTTGGTGGCGATCAGCTCCACCGAGTCCCTCATCTGCAGAGCCAGACCGGTATCCAGGATATCCGATGAAGTCATGCCCAAGTGAATGTATTTGGACTCTTCACCCACAAATTCTCCTACATTCGTGAGGAAGGCAATCACATCATGGCGGACTTCATTTTCGATCTCGTGGACCCGCTGCAGGTCGAAATCAGCTTTTTCCCGAATCACCGCCACTGCTTCGGCGGGTATGCGCCCCAGCCGGGCCCACCCTTCACAAGCGGCCACCTCTATATTAAGCCAGTTGCGCAGTTTGTTTTCCTCCGACCAGATAGTCCCCATCTCCGGCAGAATATACCTCGCGATCATTATTGTTCCCCCTTGCTCCGGTTAAGGTAGCCCTCTATCCCCAATTGCTTCAATTGCCGGTCCCTGGCCAGGACCCCGCCCGCCATGCGGACCCGGTAATCGGCCATCTTCTCATCCAAAACCGAGTCGTTGAGGCCCAGTATCTGCACGGCCAGCAAAGCAGCATTGGCGCTGCCATTGATGGCTACCGTGGCTACCGGGATGCCCTTGGGCATCTGCACGATGGAATAAAGGGAATCGACCCCGGCAAGGGCACTGGTCTTAATCGGCACGCCGATCACCGGCAAAGTGGTATAGGCGGCAATTACTCCCGGCAGATGGGCGGCTCCCCCGGCCCCGGCGATGATCACCCCCAGGCCCCGGGCCTTGGCCTCCCGGGCATAATCGGCGGTCTCTTGCGGTAAGCGGTGGGCCGAACAAACGGTCACATCGTACTCGACCTCAAACTCCTGCAGAATATCAGCCGCTTCTTTCATAATCGGCAGATCTGAATCACTGCCCATGATAATCCCAACAACGGGCATCTCGGCTCCACGCTCCTCCGGTTGAATTTAGTTTCCCCCAAAAACAGCTTAAGCCCAGTTAGAACAGGTTCATAAACGATACCTATCCGCCCGGGCTTCTATCCCTATACGGTGCAGCGCCACAGCGCCTGTGTCACTCGGACCGGCCCACGGTCGAATCCATGCGGAACCCTGGACACCACTTCGCGTTTCTCGCCAATTGGTTTAATTCAACTAGATATTAGCAAAATCTGGCCTACCCTGTCAACATTATGCCCATTCGCAGGGGAATCGAATACCATCTGCAATTACTGACACGCTTAGACCTATCGGCCTGCCCGGGTGGCCGCTGGTGTTCCCTCCCCAGGTGCAAGTTTAGGCCTAAAATTGACTAATATTATATAATCAATAGAAATAACTAGCACGGGATTCATAATAGGAAGCTCGATTAAGAAAGGAAGGTGCTTATGAGGCGCAAGATACTCTTGTCCCTGACCCTGGTAGGAGTCCTGGCCGCCATGCTGGCCCTGAGCGGCTGCCACTCCACCGACGTTCCCACCCAAACCGGGAACCAGCCGACCATCAAGACGATTACCCTTTACTTCAGCGATGATCAAGCCATGAATCTGGTCGGAGAGACCCGCGAGATTACCATTAAACCGTCCGCCCAAATGGCATCCGACGAGGCTGGGGAAATAGTCAAGGAACTGATTGCCGGACCCAAAGACCCTGGACTTATCGCCACTATCCCGGCGGATACTCTATTGCTGGGGGGTGAGGTCGCCGAAGGGATAGCCACGGTAGACTTCAGCGAGGAGCTGCGCAGCAATCATCCGGGCGGCAGCAGCGGGGAACTGATGACCTTGTATTCCCTGGTCAACAGCCTGACCGAGGTGACCGGGATAAAGCAGGTACAGATCCAGATCCACGGAGCGGATTTGGATACCCTGGCCGGACATGTGGACCTGACCCAACCCCTGACCAGAGACGAGAGCAAGATCAAAAAATAAGAAGCTGTCCCGGCCAGGGTTGCGCTGGGTTCATACATGGCGAGGTTGGCGGGGGTGGTTTCTATGATGAGCCGCCGCCGCCAGCACCTTGCTGCAGCGTACCACGGATGCCGGGGATCTATAAATACATCCAGTTCTATGATTTCTCGCCTCCCTATTTATGACTTGACGCAGCCGCAAGAAATGTAAATCATCAAGGCTTGGTCTTGAACATCGCGCCCAGCATCTTGCGGAAAGATGATTCTGAACTGGCCGACGTCTCCGGGAAGAGCGCGTCCCGGATCTGCTCCAAATCCCCCTCACCGCGCAGCAGAGTGTCGATCTCCGCATTGCGTCCGTGTACCTGCTGCACCAGGTTCTGCTTCTCCCACAGGCTGACTTCCACCAACCGCAAACTCTTGGCAGCCACCATATCCTCCAGGCAGTTGAAAAAATAACCGGCGATATTTTCGTGGCTGGGATCGATATTGTCAAAAGGAAACACGTCATTGAGCGATACATTATCGTACTTCAACAGGGTGGAGTTTACTGCCGACAGCAGCTGGCTGTATGCGATTTCCTCCGTTGCGGGAACCTCGACCTGCACCTTCACCTGCCAGCGGTGGCGGTGATCCTGTTTGTTCCAGGGATCTACGAAGTGGAAATGACGGGTGTCCAGGAATACATCCAGGTGCATTATACTGGAATCTTCCCTTTCTTCGATCAATTCCCGGGGCGCCGCCGGGCTGGTTCCATAAGACAGTTCAGTTCGCTCGCTGGTGACAACCGACCTGGGGAGCATGTTCATCTTCGGCCGGGACGGTTCTCTAGCGGTCATAGCCTGCAGGTCAGTATCTGCCGGCTTATCGCCCTCGCTGCCTATCTCCGCGGTGGCCGGAATCTCTCCCTGGTCAATCATGGCTGTCTCTGTTTCTGCTATGTATTCCTCATCAAAGGACCGTTCTGCTTCCAGCTTGGGCTCGCCTGCGGCGGCCTGCGCCCTGGCCTCATCTTTGCTATCTGCGCCCGCCAAATCAGCCAGTCGCTCCAACTCCCCGCGCTCGTCCTTTTCCGAGCGCATCTCCAGCCCACTGATTCTTCCCAATGGACTGGGGGAAGAGTGCCGCTGCTCATCCCGGCTCCGGTACGGTCCCGGCCCTTGCCGATTCAAACCACTCGGGACAGTCTGTTCGGCGGTCGCCCGGCTCTCCCCCGTTCCCCGGCTTGCCAGTTTCCGTTTTAGTTCAGCGATCTCGGTCTCCAGGCGGGCAATGTCGGCCTGCTGGGGTCCGATCAGGTTATCGACATTCTTCATCACCGCCGCCACCCGCTGCCGGGCAGCATCATTGATCTCCGCGGCGATCCGACGACTTTCCTCCAGAGCGGCCCGGGCATATTCCTGTCTCTTCTCGAATACTGCTATCTGGCCTGCCAATTCGTCCGCTCGCGCCATAACCAACTGATGTCGGCTGCGGATGGTTTGCAGTTCCTCGGTCATAGCCTTTATGAGCAATTCATCATGTGTCTGGCCATGAGGTACATGGCTGATTCCCATATCGTTCGCCCCTTGCAACAGTATTAATTAACCAATCCTTTTATGATCGTTCTTCTTGTCTCTGGCCACCAGGGTAGGCGCGAAGGAATCGTGGTCGGCATCCTCCATAATACTCTCTACGGTCGCCTTATACTGGTCCAGGCGATCCAGAATACTATCCTTGAACTGATGAGCTTTCAGCTTCAATAGCTCCAGTTCCTGCTGCATGAGCCGCAATTCCTCTTCCTACTCCAGCAGCAGTTCCTCAGCCCGCGCCCGGGCCTGGGCCTCGGTCCGCTGGGCATTGATCTGGGCCACGATCATTATCTCCGCGATCTGCCGTTCCTTATTCACAAATTCGTCCAGTTTCTTCTGCAATTCGATCATACGGGCTTCGGCATCTTGCAGTTTCTTGCGGGCCAGAACTATCTCCGCCTTCAAAGCCTCTGTCTGTGCACTCTGGTCAAGCTTGTTGTGATCACCATCATTCAGCAATTCCCGGGGATTGTTGCCGAACACCGGAATACCCATCCTCATCACCCTTTTCCTTCTATTTTGATACTGCCCGGCTTCACCATTATTCTTATCGGGCAGGCTTATCCGGCCAGAAAAAAACCTGCTAAATGCAACAGGTTGCATAGCAGGCGATCATCATAAATCGTACCGGCAACCTGGCAGTCATAACCTTGCGGTCTTAGACCCATAGCTTTGCGTCCTCACCTTTCGACGAGTTTGCTTTTGTCTCATATAAGAATACGATCGTTTCCAGTCACTGGTGAGGGGAAAATCCCCAACCTATCCTTAAAATCTGCTTAACCCTATATCCTCTTCTTGAGCAGTCTGCTTAAAGTCCCCTTTAACGCGGAACTCTCCCGGGGCTCAGCTTCCACACAGGCGGGCAGCGAGTAGCGGATATCCTCGAACATATCCTCGCCCTTGTGCAGCATGTTGTTAAAGACCGTGTTGCGCTTCTCCACCACGATGCACATATCCGGGAATTCAGTCATGGTCATCTTGTACAGACCAAGGTCCATGATCTGGAGCATGTCATCCAGCAGATTGAAGAAATAAGTGGCGATACTATTGGGATTCGGAGCTACAAAATTAAATGGGTAAATCTCGTTCAAAACCACATTGTTAAATTTCATCAGGGTGGAAACCACATCGGAAGAGACCTTCGTATAGCGAACCGAGTAATTATCGGTCGGGACATCCACCTCGATGGTTATCTGCAGGGCGTGGTGATTTAATTCCTTGGCGCCGCTTATTTCACTGAAATAGCGAACATCGATAAATGCGTCCAGCTGCATCCGTTCACTGATTTCTATCTGCTTGGCGGCCGGCGGGAGCACCGGCGCCTCTGGTTGCGGTTCTGGTTCGATCTCAGGCAGCAACAGCGGTTCAGGCTCCAAATCATCTCCGACCAGTTCCTCGTCCTGGATTGGCAGGCTTTGAGCTTCAGCTGCCTCTTCCTCGATATGATCCGGTTCAGCCGCTTGGGGCTGTTCTTCTTCCAACCCGGTTGCTTCGGCTTCCGCCGCAGGGGCCTGGTCGGCCTCTTGCGCAGCCGTGATCTCTTCCCCGGATTCCGGCGCGGATGGTGTTTCCAGTTCAACTACCGGCGTTTCTGTCTCTACCGTTTCTATCGCTTCAATCGTCTCTATCGCTTCTATTGCCTCTACCGCTTCTATCGTTTCTATTGTATCCGGCGGGGGCGCCCCCGCCTCTTTCTCCACCGCAACTGCCGGGATTTCCGCTGAATCTGCGCTCGCCACCGTTTCTGCCGGCCTGTCGACGATTGCCTTTTTCTCCAAAGTCGGTTCGGCTTCCGCAGGCTGGGCAACCGTATCCTCCGCCTGAATTTTGGGCAGCTTGGCCGGCGGGGTCACTTTCTCCTGGGTTTCGGTTGCAGCAGGTTGGGACGGTCCGGAGGACTGGGGCGCAGCCTTCGTTTTCTTCTGGGCGGTGGGCAGGGCTTCTTCCGGCTGTATATCCAGCTTCTCGATCTTGCGGGTGGGCTCTGCCTCGGCGGCGTCGCCTTCCACTATCTTCAGATGGGAGGCCTTTTCTACCTCGGCCAGCGGCTCCGAGGGACTAACCAGGGCTTTTTCAAACTGGCTGGTCTTCTCCTCGACGATCTCTATCTCCCGCTGTTTGCGCTGCAGTTCCAATTCCATCTCATCCAGGTAATACTGGACCTGAGAGCGGGCCTGGGCCTCTATCCGCTGGGCGTTGGTATGGGCGGTAAACATGACCTCGGCCAGCTGGTTTTCCTTGTTGCGCAGGTAATTGTCCAGC
>JAAYJY010000195.1 GCA_012522705.1 Syntrophomonadaceae bacterium
GGCTACCAGTGGCAGTATCCTGGTTTTTGCCTTCATAGAATTGCTCCAGCTGCGCAGTCTGCCCAGATCGGTTTATATTATGGGGTGGCTGTTTACCATCGTATTACTTGGAATTTCCCGTTTGTGGTGGAGGGTCAATCGCGATTATTTAAATAGGAATCACCAACAAGGCACCAGGGTTTTGATAGTGGGAGCCGGCAGTGCAGGAGCCATGCTGGCTAAAGAAATACAATCCAATGCCCACCTGGGGATGGAAGCGATTGCATTTGTAGACGATGATCCTGAGAAATTGGGGCGAATAATGCTGGGTGTTCCAATTAAGGGGGCCCGCTACGAAATCCCCGAACTGGTAAGCTCCCTAAGGATAGAAGAGATCATAATAGCTATGCCGTCCATAAAGGGGCCGCCAATGAGGGGGATAATAAACATCTGTGAGGAAACCTCGGCCCGAATCAAAATAATACCCCACCTCTATCCCAACGAGCAGCGGTCGCTTCTGTCCCAGATGCGCACGGTAAACATGGAGGATTTGCTGGGCCGGCACCCGGTGCAGATAGATTTGGAGCAGGTGTCAGGCTATCTGCGGGATAAAACCGTAATGGTCACCGGAGGAGGCGGTTCGATCGGTTCCGAGTTGTGCCGGCAGGTACTTGAGTTTCATCCCCGCCAATTTGTCATCGTAGATTCAAACGAGAACAACCTGTTCGACATTGAGCAGGAATTTAAAGCTATGGGAAAGCTGCAAAAAATAGCCGTCAAATTGGCTGATTTTAGAGATCATGAATCAATGGAGAGGATATTTCAGGCATTTCGGCCCCAGGTAGTGTTCCATGCGGCAGCCTTCAAGCATGTTCCCATGATGGAAAGGCATCCGGAAGCGGCGCTGGGCAATAATGTTCTGGGAACCTATAATGTTGCCGAATTGGCGGACAAGTTCCGGGCTGAGACATTTATCCAGATTTCTAGTGATAAGGCGGTGAATCCGACCTCTGTCATGGGAGCTACCAAGCGAATTGCAGAACTGGTAATTAAGGATATAAACCGGAATTCACACACTACATATGCAGCTGTCCGTTTCGGCAATGTTTTAGGCAGTCGCGGCAGCGTAATACCCACATTTGAAAAGCAAATAGAAGCAGGCGGGCCGGTAACGGTTACCCATCCCGATATGACGCGTTATTTCATGACCATACCGGAAGCGGTCGAATTGGTTATCCAGGCAGGAGCCATGGCAAAAGGCGGGGAAATATTTGTATTGGATATGGGGGAACCAGTCAAAATTGTAGATCTGGCCCGTGATTTAATTCGGTTGTACGGCTTGGAACCCTGGCGAGATATTGATATAGTGTTTACTGGGGTTCGCCCCGGGGAGAAGCTCTTTGAAGAACTGTTTTCCAACAAGGAAGACATGTCAGCTACCGTTCATGAACGGATCTTTATTTCCCGCAAGGAAATCGATTCTAATTATCTGGATATAGCCAAAGCTATAGAATCACTAGTAAAAGAAACTGCTAATAACAAAGAGGATATTATCAAGTTGCTGGTGGAACTGATTCCAGAATACCACAATCCCGGCCATCAAAAACAAACCCCCGGCAAAGTAATACCGATGAGAGCAGCGCAGTTGTAAGCCCACAGCTGCAATCAAACGGTGACAAAGATGTATAGTTGGAGGATTCTATGGAATTCATAGATATACACTCGCACATTCTACCCGGTTTGGATGACGGGTCCCAAACAATCGGGATGTCAATAGAAATGGCCCGGGTGGCGTTAGCAGACCAGATCAAAATAATGGTCGCGACACCTCACATCAAGACCGGGAGATTTGATTATAGCAAGAGGGAGATTCTTCACAGAGTCGATGAACTAAATAAACATCTCAAAGAAAATAATGTGGATCTGCAGGTATTACCAGGAGCGGAATACTATTTGGAGCCCGACTTGCCTCAGCGCCTCGCTGATGGGGAATTATTGACGATAAATGACACAGGGCGCTATCTGTTGATTGAATTTCCGTCTATCATGGTACCGGAACATACAGAACGGACCCTTTATGAAATACAGCTTCAAGGTGTTACCCCTATCATTGCCCACCCGGAAAGAAATGAGGTTTTGGCTGCGCGGACTGATATTATGGCTGCTTATTCACAACGGGGCCTTCTGGCTCAAGTGACTTCGACAAGCATCACCGGACTGTTCGGCCGCCGAGTTGCCAAGGCCGCCAACAAAATGGTGGCTGATGGAACAGTTCAAATTCTGGCTTCTGACGCCCATACACCCCATAGAAGGGGGCCCTTAATGAGCGAGGCCTTTCATGCAGTGGAGCGTCTATGGGGTACTCAATACGCCCAAATGTTGGGTTGCGCCAATCCGGAGCACATCATTTCCGGACGGGCGGTGGAGATTATTCGGCCGCAGAGAAAACCCACCCTGTCGGATACCATCCAAAGATCATTCCAACAGTTAATGTCAGCCGGGGATAATGGGGGGCATTAATAATGAGACACTACCAGACAGGGAAGTGAATAATCCGAATATTGATGTTTAGCACATGAAGGAGGATGATTGGGTGAATGATTATAAACCAGTCCCCAGCCGGTTGGTCGGAAGCACTGATATTGATTTATACTACCTCATAAAAGTTATAAAAAAATGGTGGAAGCTGATTATAGCTTTGACACTAATTGCGGCGCTGGCCTCAGCGCTTATCAGCTTCTATGTACTAAAACCCGTTTACCGAGCTTCTACATTGCTTATGGTCACGGTGGCATCAGAGAAACTGCAGGTCAGTACTCAACAGTTGAATCGCAATAATCAAGATAACGAAAATCCTGCAGCTCCCATGCCGGTTCTAACCATGAACACTTACTTGGGACAGTTGGAAAGCGAAGTGGTAATGAAAAGAGTGGTGGAAGGCACTGGCATCCCGGGGTTATCCATAGGCGCTCTTATGTCAATGACCGATGCCAGCATTGTGAAAGACTCTAATCTGCTCACCCTCGAGGTTGAAAACAATGACCCAGTTATTGCAGCCCGAATAGCCAATGCGATTGCTGAACAATACCTCAAACTAATGGACGAATTGATGTTTTCTTCGGTAGTGGTGATATCGCCAGCCAATGTACCGGCTGGACCGATCAAGCCCAATAAGAAGATGAACATAATGTTAGCCTTTTTAATCGGTTTAATGATTTCCGTCCTGCTAGCCTTCCTATTGGAGTTCCTGGATAACACCCTAAAAACAGTTGACGATATTGACCAGGTACTGGACTTGCCGGTGCTGGCAGTCATCCCAATCGGAAATGGACAAAACTCAAGTCGTTTCAGGGAGTGAAGATATGAGTATCAGCTTAAAAAAGAGAGATGACAAGCGTATGTACCCTGGATTGGTTTCCCTTAAGAGCCCGAAATCAATGATATCTGAAACATATAGGGTTCTGCGCACGAATATGGGATTTGCCGGCATTGAACAACCATTCAAAACAGTTCTGGTCACAAGTGCCTTGGCTATGGAAGGTAAAAGCACTACGGTGGCAAATCTGGCTGTGGTTACGGCTCAGGCTGGACACAAGGTTATCCTGGTTGATTGCGACTTACGGAGGCCCTGCTTGCATAAGATGCTTGAGATTACCAATGATATGGGATTCACCAACTGCATCATGAGCGAAATTGAGCCAGAGCGAGTGGCTAGAAGCTCAAGCATACCTAACTTACAGGTGTTGACCAGCGGGCCAATTCCCCCCAATCCAGCTGAAGTGCTCAATTCCGTGCGCACCCGCAATATGTGGACCTACCTAAAACAACGGTATGAATACGTATTTATAGATTCACCGCCTTTGCTGTCTGTGACCGATGCCACTATAATTGCTGCCCAGGTTGATGCCTCTATACTTGTGGTTCGCGCAGGAAAAACCCGCAATGAAGCTGCAGTTCAAGCCAAGGATAGATTGCAACAAGCCAATGCAAGAATCATAGGGGTGGTTCTCAATCAAACCAAGCCCAATGGTCAGGATTATTACTACTATTATTCGTAGGACTGCTGTATTCAAAAATCAATATGATATTGGAGTTTTGTTTTTAGTTCGCCCTGCATGGGCATAGTCTAAGGGGTGAAAGTCCCTAACACACCCTGATAGTGGGAAGTGTATAGCCAAGACCAAGGGTGTCCATCGCGAGGTGGAATCTGAAGGAAGGTGGAGGCAAATCTCTGGTCTGACGGACAGAAATCACATATAAGGCAGGACATATCGGGTAAGGTTGCTAAACAAACTGAAGCCCAATAACTATCCGAAGATATGTTGTGTAAATGTGCCAGATAGATGGAGTGAAAGACTATGCACCTTAACGGGGGAGATCTGTGTGGTACGCTCTGCATAGCGATAAACATTCGCTTCTTAGTAACCTTTACCGCAAGGTAAAACTGAACACACAGAAGTCAGTTCGAGCCGTAGTATCGAAGAAATCTATGAAAGTAGACGGAGAAAAGGGCTCGACGGTTGAAATAAGACAGATGTTGCTTACTTGAAACACGAGAATAGCAGTTGCTCGAAAGAGGCTACTTATCTGAAAGCAGGTTGGAAACTGATGATAAACGGTAAGAACGCTTAGTGGAGAAGGATAAGCAATACAAGGCATAGGCACATCTTATTTTCAACCGAACCGCCGCTTGCGGAACCGCATGAGCGGTGGTGTGAGAGGACGGGGGTTAGTCTCCCCCTCCTACTCGAATCTACTAGCTCGGACGGAATATCAAAATTTAAGAGAATCGAAAAACTGATCAATCTGAATTTCTAAGTCATTACATAGTCAAGCCGCATCGGGAAAAGGTTAGGGATGTGGGGCCAGATTAGATAAGAGCAATTTTAGCGGGCAGTAAGAACACTGTTAAAAAGAGTTGATAAAAACATCCCCTCTGATAGTGCTATCATGGAAAACAAGAAAATCAAGGCTTAACCAATTGGCTTATTCCTACCACGATACCAACCAGTATATTCATTATTTGAGCACATGAAGGAGTTTACCGCCCGTATCCGCCCACTGCCCGGACCCGAAGGCGGTAATTTGCCGTAATCACAAGCCAGTGCGTTTGTTAGAACTATCAAATACTGCTAGCACCATTCCCGATTGTTAAGGATACTTTGGTAATGGTCTAGTGAATCGACTTAGATAGAAAAGATGGACCGATGTTAAAAATTATCAAGAGCCTGCTGCAAATGAACATGCTGAAATCGGCGTTGGCATTAACTGGTGGACGCTTTTTTAACCTTGCGGTATCAATGATTTTGTTATTAATCCAAGCAAGGTTTATCGGTCCGGAAATAACCGGGTTATGTCAATCCTTTAGCATTCCAGTTGGTTATATGTGGATACTAACTCTGGGGGTATCTTCGGCTTTGGCACGAGAATTGCCGTATTATCTGGCCCGGGGAGAGCGGGAAAAAGCTATGAGTCTTACTCAAACCGCTCAGTCTTTTTCAATAGTAATGGGTAGTTTGTGTGCCAGTGTGTTTTTGTTTTTGTCTATCAGGGCTTTGATATTAGGGGAGTACCTGTCAGCAGCGGGTTGGGGGTTTCAGATTGTTGCTGGTTTCACGGTAATATATAGTTCCTATATTAAGACGTTATACAGAACCACCACCGAGTTCGTTACGATTGCCAAGGCGAGTACAATCACGGCAGTGACCAGCATAGTCACTTTTCCGCTCATATTCGTAAATGCATACTTAGGTATTTGGACCAGAGGGATGGCGACATCCCTGATGTCAAATGCTTTTTTATTCATCAAGAGGCCCTTTAAACTCGCATTCGGCTTTGATTTTGAACAATTAAAGCAGCTAATCAGGTTTGGATTACCGTTGATTGCCATAGGTTATATCGAGTCTTCGCTTTGGACCAGTACTCAGCTAAGCTTGATTTTCAAGATGTGCGGCAATACTTCGTTGGGACTATTTACATTCACGTTCAGTATTTTAAACGCTCTGCTGATAATTCCAAATGCAGTTGCCGAAATTTTAAGGCCTAGGTTTGCTGCAGCTTATGGAGAGACGGATGGCCATATCGGAAAAACACTGGCAGTGGCGTTTAAGCCTTTGACAGCAGCCTTTATAGTATCCGTATTGATGGCAGTATTAGCCTATATAATAGTAGATGATATTATTATTTTGTTGCTGCCCAAATATATTGACGCTATTCCAGCTCTGGGAATTGCTTTTCTTCTAATCCCGGTGATGGCTTTGACGTGCATTAAATACATTTTCGTCGTAACCAAAAACATGCGTCAAAATCTGATGGCAACGGCTCCAGGTTTTTTGGTAGGAACAGCATTGTTGTACACATTATTATCACGCGGGGCGGGATTTGAATATGTTTTTCTTCCCTACGTCATTGGGCAACTCCTGAATTTCTTTATATCACTTATCATACTGATGTTCGAGGCAAAAAAGGAACGCTATGAAACACTTGATTAACTGTGATGATTGCGCTAAACGAGAGAAGTCTTTTCTGGATACTAAGGATTGGCTAGCGATTTTTATGTTCGCATTAATTGGTGTCAGTTTAAATCAACTTCCCTATAATAATACGTTCAGCATTTTTATTCAGGCATTCTTACTGGGGATGGTTTTCCTCTTATACCGAAAACAACCGGCAATGATAATAGTAGCTTACATTTTCTTGACTTTACTTCCTCTCAGACTCTATGCAGGTTTTGGAGAAACGGTGCAAGGCGTTTATACACTGAATCCAAAGATTTGCATTGCCTTTGCTGTATTTTTTATGATATATGAGCTAGTTGTCATGAAGCGTCAATATAAGATTAACTTATTCATGCTATTGTTTGTCGTATTTATGGTCTGTTCATTAATATGGAC
>JAAYJY010000196.1 GCA_012522705.1 Syntrophomonadaceae bacterium
GTACCTCCACCGAGGCCACGTTATATGAATGGATGAGGGCCTCGCTGACGGTGGCCTTTTCCGGACTGGCGGAGTAGTTATCCGGACTGTATCCGTTAAAGTCGCGTTTCTTATTGTTCAGGACGGTGTCCGGTTTGATGATTCCATCATTAATAGCGGCCGCATAATATAAGGGCTTTATCACAGAACCAGGTTGCCGGGGCATCACCGCCATGTTGACCTGGTTGTTGCTCCAGCTGGAACCTCCCACCATGGCCTTTAAGCCCCCTGACGAGGGGTCGATGGAGATCAGGGCGATGTCCCGGGCCGATATGCCCCGCCGGCTGAATGAACTGGCGTTGGCGGCCACCGCCGCCTCCGCCGCCAACTGCATCCGGCTGTCGATGGTAGTATAGATTTTCAGCCCCCCGCCATAAAGCCTTTCCGCCCCAATCTCATTTTCCAGTATGTTACTGAGGTAACCCATGTAATAGGGGTGTTTGGCCGGGTTAGCCTGAAAAGCTTTGAAATTTAGTTTTTCCTTCATTATCGACTGGGCTTCGGCTTCCGATAGTATCCCTTGGTCGGCCAGGACGTTGACTACCGTCTGCTGGCGGCTTTTCAGTCCTTCCAGGTTGGTATCGGGAGAATACCACCCGGGCGACTGAATAATTCCCACCAAAATAGTCATTTCGGCCTTATTCAACTTGGAAACACTCTTGCCGAAGTAGGTATTGGCACCGGCCGCCATGCCGGAACATCCTCTGCCAATAAATATTTCGTTGAGGTACATATTGAGGATCGCGTCTTTGGTGTATTTGTCTTCGATGGATACAGCGATGAACAGCTCTTTGATTTTGCGGCTGAAGTTCTTTTCATTGGTTAAAAAGATAGTGCGGGCCAACTGCTGGGTTATGGTGCTGCCTCCTTCAGCCTTCGAGCCGGCCTTCAGGTCATTATAGATGGCCCGCCCGATGCTTTTGGCATCAAAACCCTGATGCTGGTAAAAACGGACGTCTTCCACCGCTACTACCGCCTGCTTCAAAAACTCCGGAAAATCTTCGCTGTACTGACGCCGATAGCCCAGTTTTCCCATTTCCGAGCCATCCGCATAATAAACCACGGTCTGGTCCTGGATCTGGTATTCCCAACTGCTGATACCGGTGAAAAAATTGGCTACCTTCGGAGTAGTCTGGGTCAGGGACACCCCTAGATAGAAGCATAACGTGAATAAAAACACGGCTGCCACCAAAACACCCAACTTGTATAATAGTTTCATTTTGCCTGCCTTTCGAATCGTAACTGACAACAACAACTTTCTCTTATATATAATCTATATACGCCTGTAGCTCAAGATTATTATACTGCCTGCCATAATTTTCTGGTCCCGGAAAAATTCCGGATTGGCTGGAAAAAGGATACATAGCCACCGTATAATATGTAAAATTCAGTTTATTACGACATGATTATGCTTTACAATTAGGTAGATGTGTCTGCTTATGTAAATTTTCGTAAGGGTTGTGGAGGTAATCCAGGTGGATTACCCCAAGCAAGGGACAAGCATTTGGAGGAGGATCACAACAATGGCCAAGAAAAACCCTGATAGTCAGGTGATCGTAGTCACTTCCGGCAAAGGCGGAGTCGGTAAAACCACCGCCGTAGCCAACCTCAGCACCGGCCTGGCCAAATTGGGATATAGCGTAGTAGTAATGGACCTGGACATCGGGTTGAAAAAACTGGACTTGATTCTGGGCCTGGAAAACCGGGTCATATACGATATCGTACAGGTGGTCGAAGGGGAATGTACCCTACGCCAGGCTTTGGTCAAGGACAAGCGTTTTCCTGAATTGTATATGCTGCCGGCTGCCCAAACCCGCAACAAGGATGATATAACCGCCGAACAGGTGGTAGAGGTATGCAAGGAACTCCGTCCGGATTTCGACTTCATATTCATCGACTGCCCGGCCGGCATAGAAAAAGGATTCCAAAACGCCATAGCCGCCGCCGACAAGGCCATTGTGGTCACCAATCCTGAGGTCTCCGCGGTCCGCGATGCCGACCGGATCATCGGAATGTTGGAATCGGCTGAGTTCAGGGACATAAAACTGATGGTCAACCGCATCCGCCCCGACATGGTGCGCCGGGGCGACATGCTCAGCATCGAAGACCTTATCGAACACCTATGTATCGAGCTGCTGGGAGTGGTACCGGAAGATAGTGGGGTGGTAATATCCACCAACCGGGGCGAGCCGATAATTCTCAACGATAAATCCTCGGCCGGACAAGCTTTTAATAACGTTGTCGCACGTATTGCGGGCCAGGAAGTACCATTCATGGTCCTGCAGGAGGAAAGTTTTTGGGGTAAACTAAAACGGAACTTCGGTTTCGGCAGATAGGGGGAAGGTTGAGATGTTTGGTTTCTTAAAAAGACTATTCTCGGACGGGCAGCCATCCAGCCGCTCCCGCGCCAACGACCGTCTGCGGGTGGTCCTGACTCATGACCGGGTGGGTTCTTCAGCCCAGTTGATGGAGGCCCTGCAGGATGAGATCATAGCGTTGATCGCCAGGCACATGGAGATCGACGGCACCCCGGAGGTGCGCCTAATTACGGAAGGCCGGCATTCGGCCCTCGACATCAGCATCCCTCTTAAAGGCAGGTAGATTATTTTGGCCAAGGTTGATATAAAGGGTATAAACGAAAATCTGGTCTTTGTTTTTACCCAGGGTAAGGGTGACGAATACGCAGCCATATTGAAAAAGAAATTCGAAGCCACGCCCCAGATCTTCAATGGTTCACCGGTATTGTTTCAGGGTGAAGGGCTTAAGTCCCTCACCCAGGAAGAGATCGCAGCCCTGCA
>JAAYJY010000197.1 GCA_012522705.1 Syntrophomonadaceae bacterium
ATATGCAGAACTTTGATCTGCTGAGGGAAGTGGGCCGCTTCAATAAACCGGTCTTGCTTAAAAGGGGATTGGCCAATAACATCGAGGAATTGCTGATGAGCGCTGAATATATTCTGTCAGAGGGCAACAGCCAGGTCATTCTTTGTGAACGGGGCATCCGTACCTTCGAGACCGCCACCCGCAACACCCTCGATATATCAGCCGTGCCTTTGCTTAAACAAAAATCCCACCTTCCAGTCATAGTTGATCCCAGCCATGCGGCGGGTCTGCGGGGATTGGTGGCGCCACTGGCCCGGGCGGCAGTAGCGGTGGGAGCGGACGGACTGATGATCGAGACCCACAACGATCCGGCCCGGGCACTTTGCGACGGGGCCCAGTCACTGGACCTGACCCAATTCCAGACCCTGATGGCAGAATTAAGGGTGCGGGCAGCCTATGAGGGCAGGCGAATGGGTGCGTTCTCGCGGTGAATTTTAATTTGTAAAAATGAATATATTTCTAGTAAATCCGGTGAATATATTTCTGGTAAAATAGATACTGCAAATCTTGACCAAGGGAGAAATCATGAAACGAGTTGCCATAATTCTGGCAGTGCTGCTGGGGGCCATCGCGTTATTCCCGCCCCAAGCTGTCACTACCACATTCAATGAATTCTATGCAGAGCTTTATAAAGAAACCGACATCCCTTATGCCAATATCTCGGCAGCCCAGAAGTTGGACATATACTGGCCCGACCACTTCGATGGCCCCTACCCGGTAATCATCTCCATCCATGGCGGCGGTTATCTCTCCGGGGACAAAATGGGTCCTGACGCCCTGGTAGCATGGGAAGGGTTGAGAAGAGGTTATGCCGTGGTGTCGGTAAACTACCGGTTGAGTTCGGAAGCGGTATTCCCCGCCCAGATCAATGACGTGAAAGCAGCCATCCGGTATGTCAAGGCCCATGCCCAGGAATATAATTTGCAGGCTGATAAAATAGCGGTATGGGGCGCCTCCGCCGGCGGCACCCTTTCGGCTCTGGCCGGAGCTACTGGCGACGGCGGTGAATTATCCGATCCCAGCCTGGGCAATGGCGACCAATCGGAACGGGTGCAGGCGGTAGTTGATTGGTGCGGCCCGATGAATCTGCTGGTTATGGATGAGCAGTTCAAACGAAGCGGAATAAATGGGATACTCAACAACAATTCCACTTCCTGGGGATCCCAGTATTTTGGGCAGATGTTGACCGAGGTTCCTGAACAGGTTCACAAGTCCAATCCGGAGACCTATATCACCCCGGATGATCCTCCCGTATTCATACAGCATGGAACCCTGGACGACTGGGTCCCGACTCAACAATCCGTCGACTACGCCGCACGGCTAAAACCGATATTGGGAGAAGACAAGGTGTATCTGGAGATAATGGAAGGGGCCGGCCATGGCGGGGTGCCTTTCAACAATGGCCGAAATGTCGCCAAAGTCTTGGATTTTCTGGATCGAACTCTGAAGTAAGGCTTACCGAGTATCGTTTTATTCAGTCCTCTTCCAACCGGAGCCCGGGACTGACTTAAAT
>JAAYJY010000198.1 GCA_012522705.1 Syntrophomonadaceae bacterium
ATTGTAATGCTGGACGAAGTTGGGGGTTTCCGGCCGGTGTCCCACCACCGCCATGTCCCCTATCAAGACGTTCCAGGCCTGGGGCAGTTCATCCAGTTTGGTTTTCCTCAACAAACTTCCCACCCTGGTCATGCGCCGGTCATGGGCCAGAGTCAGTTTCGACCCGTGGTTGCCGACATACTGGTGCATCTTGCGGAATTTATAGATCTTGAAAAGCTTGCCATCCTTGCCAACCCTGGTTTGGGTGTAGAATACCGGACCAGGCGAATCGATTTTGATGGCCGCCGCGATGATTATGAAGACTGGCAGGAGAGCGGCCAACCCCAGCAACGAAAAGACGATGTCATAAGACCTTTTTAGTATCAAGTTAGTCTGCTTGCGCAGGAGAATTGTATCAATGTCGGAGCGTACACCGGGGAAAACTGCAGCGGTGCCAATATCTGCTTCCATAGCCCGGACGACAGCTTCAGGCATGCCCATGTATTCTCTCACTCCTCTCCTCTAAAACCGAATATGATCACTTGGTCGCTCCACAATCCACTGTGCGGATCGCAATAGTCCTTGCCTCTACCCGTTTGATAAAAACAAAAAGCCGGGTTGACTGGTCTTTCAACCAGGCAACCCGGCTGCCATTGCTCTAAAGCATTAGGCCCGTGGCTTTGCGCCCCTGTCTTTCAACAAGTTTGCCAAAAGGTAAACCTAACCTTCGGGGAACAAGAAACTACAATGACATCGATATATATAACTTCTAACTATATTATACTATCGATAAAGAATAATTTGTCATTTTCAATCGATTACCCGATTTACATTTTCCCCAAACGGCGGCGCTAAAAATGTCCAGATTACGAAAATTGATTATATACTCTACAGTCTATAATCACCCCGGCCGACAAATCAACCCTCTGGTGACGAAACCCCCCGATCGGTTGTAGAAAACAAATATCACGGGAACCGCTTCCCTTGAAACTTCATTTCGCATTCTTCTCCTGGCCGATATAGTGCCATTCCCACAATCACCCGGTGCCTGTCGCCATGTCAATTCTGCACATAACACTATTCGCCCTCCCTCCGTGACCCTTCGAGTCCCACGGCAATCTTCCGACACCTTTTTTATTTGGTCCCCCCTCCTCCCTTCACGAATCCCCGCTTGTAATGCACCCTCTCCCTTCCCGATCCCCCGCGTATCATGCAACCTTTGCCTGCCCTGGTTCCACCCGTCCTCCTCAAGCCCCTTAATTCCCTGCGATGCCGCTGTATTCCTGGATAAGATGCGGATGCCGGCGTTTCCACCCACACCCCATATCTAAACTGGCAATCCATATCTTTCAGGATTGCCTGTCCGATAATTGACAGCTATAATGGAAACAATGTGGGGAGGAGAGCCAGATGACGTACTGGCAGCGTTTCAAATCCTATTTGGCATTGACCAAGCCCAAGCAAACATTTCTATTGGTCGTGACGGGGGCCGCCGGGTTTGGCAGTGTCAAATGTCCGATAGAATACTGGGGGATGTCTTGGGCGATACTGGGGACTTTATTCCTGGCCGTAGGCGGCTGTACTGTCTTTAACATGATCTATGACCGGGACATCGACCAGATAATGCCGCGAACTTCCAACCGACCCCTGCCCGCCGGTGACATAAGCTTACCTAATGCCCTCCTTTTCGCCAGTGTTTTGACAGCAACAGGTGTGGGCTGGGCCTTTACCATTTATCCTTTATATGGCTGGATTATACTAGCCGGCGTTTTCTTGGATGCCATCGTCTATACCGTCCTTCTAAAGAGAACCACACCCTTCTCCATAATATATGGAGGACTGTCGGGTGGAATGCCCATTCTAGCTGGCCGGAGCCTGGCCTTGGGCCAAATAGACCTGCTGGGAATATTGCTGGCCCTGGCTATCGTACTCTGGATACCAACCCATATTATGACCTTCAGCATCAAATACTCGGACGAGTACGCCAGAGCCAAAATCCCTACCTTTCCGTCAACCTACGGAGTCGATATCACCCGAAAAATAATATCCTGGTCCACCATTTTCGCCAGTCTGGCTATGGTAACAGCAGGCTTGTTGATAGGCCTGGAAGGCTATTGCTTGTTCTTCCTAATACTATTCAGTCTGGTGCTGTCGAGCATGGCCGTCCTATCAGTCGTCATTCATTCCCTCCGGCTCAATTATGGCTTATTCAAAGTCGCCTCAGTCTACATGCTGGGATGTATGCTCCTGTTCATATTCGTGCAATAACTTGGGGACAGTCCCCAAGTTATTTCCTTCAAATGACCGCTCTAACACCGGAGCGTTGGGCGTTAGAGTCACCCGTAATTCAGTATAACTTGCGGGAGTGTCTCCATATCCCCAAGCCCAGCGGAAGCTTCACCTGGAATAATTGCCCGAGATGTGTAAATATGGAGGCAAGCGATGATGACCACATGAGGAGATTAAGAAGGAGGTTGAA
>JAAYJY010000199.1 GCA_012522705.1 Syntrophomonadaceae bacterium
CATCCTTACCAAGGATGCGCTCTGCCGACTGAGCTATAAGGGCATTTGTATGGATCATCCCCCAGTAACCAATTACTAGGCAGATCCCCGCCCCCTCTGCACCCAAGGATACTCTTGTGCTTCCTGCGGTCGCGGTTGCGATCACGGTTGCGGGGACCTATTTTAAGTTTCCAGCGGAAACCAAAAATTTATGGTTGCGGGAGCCGGACTTGAACCGACAACCTTCGGGTTATGAGCCCGACGAGCTAGCAACTGCTCCATCCCGCGTCGAAAATGGTGGAGGGAGAAGGATTCGAACCTTCGAAAGCGTCGCTAACAGATTTACAGTCTGCCCCCTTTAGCCTCTTGGGTATCCCTCCAGGTTATGAAGCTGGGGCATAGACCTGGAATCTGGCTGGTTCCCAATCTTATCCCATGCCAACTCAGCGAGTTATATTTTAACGTCAATATCTCTCAAAGTCAAGGCCCATGTGAAAATAACGTTTTCTTTCCGCGCCCGCCGGCTACACAGCAGGTGCGGCCAGCTATACTGGGCAGGAACGCATCGCTAACAGCTGCTTGTATTCACCGATCGGATTGAAGCACAACCAAATCCTTGGTTGGCCATGCTCGGGAATGGCTAGTCATCCAAAACCTGTATTTCCTCTAGTGTCCTATCTCTATTACTCCCGCCTGAGATCCCTCCCGGAACACGGTTATTCCCTTCAGCCCTTCCTGCCAGGCCTGATGGTACAAAGCAGATATAGTGCTAGGGGTGGTGGAAGCCGGCAGATTGATGGTCTTAGAGATGGCATTGTCCACCCACTTCTGTAAGGCTACCTGCATAGCCAGATGGTCACAAGCATCGATCTCCCTGGCTCCTTTGAACAGTCTCTGAATATCCGCTGGTATTCCTTCCACTTCCTGGCACGTTCCCCGGATGGCCGCTTCACGCAGAGCACCTGCTTCCACCCCCCGTTTCTTGCAGACCGCCCTGAACAAAGGAGAAACCACATTCAACTTATGCGGCCGGCCTTCTTGAAGATATGTCTTTCGATAGGCCACTGCGAATATGGGCTCGATTCCATATCCCTCCACGCCTGCCAAAATGCTAATAGTGCCGGTGGGGGCGATGGTGAGACAAGAGGCGTTGCGTTGCGGTTTTCGCGATACTGAGAAACTGGATCTCCCCCACAGAGGAAAACTGCCTTTCTCCTGACCCAACTGAGAACTGGCATCCTGTACCTGTTCAGCAATATATGCCATCAGTCGGGCGCTTTGGCGCCGGCCGTCCTCGCTGTCATAGGGCAAACCAAGTTTGATCAGCAGGTCATGGAGTCCCAAGATGCCAACCCCGATTTTACGGCTGGCCATGGTATTGGTCTTTATGAACGGGAAGGGATACTCCCCCACATCGATAAGGTTATCCAAGAATCTGACTGCAGTTCGGGCGGTTAGCGCCAGCCGTTCCCAATTGATATCTTCCGGTTCATCTACCATGCGCGCCAAGTTAATCGAGCCCAATAAGCAAGATTCACCTGGGCTCAGAGGTTGTTCCCCACAGGGGTTGGTAGCGTTGATAACCCGACTCGGGACCGGGTTGGCAGCCTGAATGTGGTCCAAAAATATTATACCTGGCTCACCGCATGACCAGGCCGACTCTACTATACCATCCCATATCTGTCGGGCAGGAATGATTCCCCGTACCTCGTCCCTGAAGGTCAGGGACCAATTCCCGTCCTTGGCCAGGGTATGCATGAACTGGTCGGTAATCCCCACTGAAAGATTGAAGTTATTCAATTCACCTCGGAGTTTGCATTTAACGAATTCGCTTATGTCCGGATGGCTACAGTCAAGTATGCCCATATAAGCGCCCCGCCTTACTCCTCCTTCAGCGATCATGGTTGCGCTGCTGTTATACAAGCGTATCAGTTCCACCGGACCACTGGCCCGGCCTTTAGTCGAGTGAATGATATCTCCTCGGGGCCTGATCCCGGAGAAATTGTACCCCAAACCGCCGCCATACTTGGCAATCAGAGCCGATTCCAACAAGGTCTGATACATGGATTCGAGATTGTCCTCGATGCTCAGCACAAAACAAGCCGCTGGTTGCTGCATGCAACCCGGCTTGCCGATATTAGCCCAAATCGGCGTAGAGGGGAGGAACCATAATTCGCTGATAAAGCGGTCGAATTCGCAAGCCCAGTGCTCCTGGAGAGCCTTCTCCGCCGAAGCCGCCGCCCTACTAATCCTGGTCACTGCCTGATCAGGGGTCTCGACCACCTGTCCTTGGTCATCCCGCCGGGCATAGCGGGCATTGAATATTGTCAATCCATCTTCGGTTAGATTTATCATTAGCTCCACACCCCGGCCGTTTTCAGTCGTAGCCTAATCAAGACTGGCTTTTCCGCTCTAATTTGTATATCTTTCCGCCGAAGTCTACTATATATAATTCGCCCTCCTGATCAATCCCCAATGTGGATATATTCAACTGGCTGTCGACTATCTCCTGATTCACTGGTGTCTGCCCAGAGATAAGCCGCAAGGCCCAAATGCGGCCGGTCACATAATCCCCATAAATATAAGCGCCATTAAGGCCAGGCAGGCGATTTCCATAGTAGACGTAACCGCCGGTAATTGATCTGCCCAGCGGATGACGGTACTCCCAGACTGGCAGTTCGAGTCCGTCGTGGCTACAATTACTGGAAGCAGGGTAACAAAGGCTCCCCTCCATTATGTTCCATCCATAATTGCCCCCCTTCTGGACAAGATTGATTTCCTCTATAGTATTCTGTCCTACATCCGCTGCCCAGAGACGCCCGTCGCGATCAAAACTAAATTTCCAAGGATTTCGCAGCCCGTAGGCATATATCTCCGGTCGGTAACCGCTGGTATTCCCGACAAATGAATTATCAGCAGGGATACCGTAGACCAACCCCGGTGCAGTTGTATCAACATCTATGCGGAGAATCTTGCCCAGCAGGCTGCTACGATTCTGGGCATTGCCATGCGGATCCCCGGCTGAACCTCCATCTCCGGTGGCTATGTATAAAAACCCATCAGGCCCAAAGGCCAAGTGCCCGCCATTGTGGTTGGCAAACGGTTGGGGGATCCTCATCAATATCTGTTCACTATTGGGCAGCCCCGACTGCGGGGTTTGATTAGTTGCTTGGTAACGGGCCACGATGGTCTCAGTGCGGCTGGTATAGTTGACACAGAACAGGCCATTCTGAGCAAAATCGGGGTGAAATGCCAGCCCCAGCAGGCCCTTTTCTGATGCGCTGCTGTCCACCCGATTACTGATGTCGAGGAACAGGCTGGCCGACAACGATTGGGCATTATTATCAAATGAATAGATCCGGCCTGCTTTCTCTACCACGAAGATGCGGTTGGTATCATCCTCAACATGGACGAATGCGACCGGCTGACGAAAGGATAATTCGGGGTAAGCATTAACCAACTGCAGCGCCGTAATGTCAATGAGGTCCTGGGCGTTCTGTCCTGATTCGGAGGGGCGGCCAGGTATATTAGGAGCGATCTCCTTACTACAGCCTGAGGACGATAACAGTATTACCAATAACATCATTCGGCAGATAACCTTCACTGGTATTGCCTCCCTTTCTACTGTTAAATACTCTCCGACTGGATTCTTTTCCAGCAGCAACATCTACTTGTGTCATTTATCCCTCAGCGGTTAGACTGGGGTGTAAGTATATCGCTGAAGGGGGTACCTCGCCATGAACAGTCTCGACCCTCTGGCCCGTTTTCTGATTGTGACCGGTTTGTTTGTTTTATTTATAGGTTTGCTCATGCTGGCAAGTTCCAGGCTCGGACTGGGCCTTTTCCGCTTGCCGGGCGACATTGTGGTTAAACGCGACAATTTTACCTTCTACTTTCCTTGGGTAACAGGAATAGTTATCAGCCTGGTCCTTTCCCTTATTTTAGGACTATTAGGCCGCAGATAAAACCCAAATTAGCAAGAATTTATGGCGGCAATGGGACGTTGGTCAGGGTATCCTAACACATACCGGGCCAAATACAAAAACCGCGCAAACTTGCGCGGTTGCTTGTTTCTATATGGAGCCGAGCACAGGACTTGAACCCGCAACCTGCTGATTACAAATCAGCTGCTCTACCGATTGAGCTAGCTCGGCGCGGCAAATAAGATTATAGGCCCTGTCCAATCATAGTCAAGACATCGTTTTCCAGTATGCCCGTCTGGCTCACATGGACACTGTTATCAGCGAGCATGCTCCCGTTCTTCGAGGTGCTTTTCCAGTTTTCGCTTCACTCTCTGCAGTGCGTTGTCAATAGACTTGACGTGCCGTTTCAAATCCACCGATATCTCCTGATATGACTTACCCTCCAGGTAAGCCATCAAGACCTTCCATTCAAGGGAACTGAGTATCTCGCTCATTTTCTTCTCGATGAAAATAAACTCTTCTCGGCTGATAATGATTTCTTCAGGGTTAGTAATACCATTGGTAGTTATAATGTCCATCAAGGTGCGGTCGGACTCTTCATCATAAATGGGTTTGTTGAGTGACACATAGGAATTCAGCGGGATATGTTTCTGGCGGGTGGCCGTCTTTATCGCAGTAATTATCTGCCGGGTTATGCATAACTCTGCAAAGGCTCGGAAGGAGGTCAGCTTGTCCCCCCGATAATCGCGGATGGCTTTAAATAGACCGATCATTCCCTCCTGGATAATGTCCTCCCTGTCTGCTCCAATCAGAAAGTAGGCACGGGCTTTGGCTCGTACAAAGTTCTTGTATTTATCAATGAGAAACTCAATCGCAAACTGCTCCCCTTGTTGCGCCAATTCAACGGTTTCTTCGTCCTGAATCTCCGCGTAGGTCAGATAATACTCCTTCGCAGCGACGGAACTGATCATTGGATCGCCCCCATGTAATAATTTTGGTAGATGATTGATAGCGATTGGCGTTTCGACATGTGAGACCTATCATATTATAGCGATTGATTCCAGAATCGTCAAGGCATCTCTGGGCGACCGCGCTGGCGGATTACTTCATATATTATTATTCCTGCCGCCACCGAAGCGTTGAGGGAAGTTATCTCTCCGGACATGGGGATGCTTACCAACATATCACAGTTCTCCCGTACTAGTTTCCTTATCCCTTTGCCCTCCCCGCCCACAACCAGCGCGGTTGGAGACGGTATACTGGCATGACAATAAGAATCGCCGTCCAAATCGGCTCCCACTACCCATAACCCTTGCTTCTTCAGGTCTTTGATGCAGTTGACCAGGTTGGTCACCCGTGTCACCATCATGTGTTCTACCGCTCCGGCAGAAGCCCGGACCACGGCCGCGGTCATTTCGACGGTATTATGCTGGGGTATGATTACGCCATGGACTCCAGCACATTCCGCCGTCCTGATTATTGCCCCCATGTTCTGAGGATCCTCTATCCCATCTAATATTAATACGAAAGGAGGCTCCCCTTTTAGGGCGGCTTGCTCCAAAATCTCTTCCGGACTGGAATATTGGTAACCATCAACCAAAGCCACTACTCCCTGGTGATTGGCCGTGGTATACATCCCGTCCAGTCGCTGCTTGTCCACCTGCTGGCAGAATACCCCTTTTTTATGAGCCAACTTGATCAAGTTTTCTATCCTCTTACCGCCCCGCCCTTCCTGTATAAATATTTTGTGCACCCGGCGGTTTCCCCGCATGGCCTCCATGATGCTGTTAACTCCGGCCAGTTTTTCCTGCATATTTACATCCTTTCCGAAGTATAGTCAAGAATCTTCCCTAAAGAGTCTACCAGTATCAGTCTGCCCAGGCCCATCAGAATTTTGAGGAACGAATGATATCGCCTGAATCAATCGCCAATCACGCTGGGGCCACTGCCGGCCTGATCGAGTCGGTATTCCCTGAGTGCGCCCTTATATCGGATAGGCGCTGTCAAGGTCGATGAAGCGGATATGATGGGTTATGGGAGTAGGCCAATTGGTCAGATAATATTGGTCCTCGCTGGCGGTCGGCCCGCAATTATGGATCATAAAGGGGACACCGCTTCTCCCTCTCCGATCCGATATAACCCCGATATGCTCCAGCCGGCCTCCAAATATAACTATATCTCCAGGCTGCCACTCGGCTAGATTATTAATATCGTCCGGGCTTATGACGGTTGTTAATTCCTGGGCATGACGTACGAAAAATACCTGGAGATTACCGACCCGGCGGAAATCAATGTTGGAGTCCGGCTGGGTCCCGGTTTTCCCGTACCCAGCCGGTGATTGCCTTATATCTTCGTCCACCATCTCTTTGAGATTGTACCCGGCTGCCGTAAAGGCCCTCCATATAACATCAGTGCACGCCCCCCGCCCTTCGGGAGGATAACCCTGATAGTAAGAGGCGTCATAGACGGTCTGCCGCGTCACCTCCGCCCGGGCTCCCCTCACGATGTCAAGTGAATCGGGAACTCCATTGTGGTTTTGGTCCTGGGAGGAGACCATTTGGGGCACAACGCAGGCCGGTTGCGGCTGAAGAGGGTTGATCAGTTCAAAGGGGGTTGGTAGGTTTCCCGTCCAATCCAACGCCAGACTGGCAGCGGCCACCATTATTAGTGCCACCACCAGCCAAATCTTTTCTTTCTTAGTGTGCACGCTTGTCCTCCTGGTCCGGGCGGCGAATCAGCCAGGGCATTTGCCCAGGTATCTGGAGCACTTTCCATTTCAACTTCTAATCAATCGGGTTGAATATCTCGTCGGTGACTATCACCTGGGCGTAATGCTGCGGAGAGAATTTCGCATCATAGGGGATTTCGTCGAACAAAGCCGCCATTTTCTGACGGAAATAAAGCAGCAACGGGATGGCTACCTGGCGCATCTGGGGATGAGCTGCCGTATCACAGCGCAAGCGGAAGAAATGTCGCCATTCCCTCAAGTTATAAGTAACCACTATTTCCGTCTTCAACGAATTGGGCAGAATCGAGCGGGCTTCCTGGGGGGAGCAGCCGTTGCTGAGCATGGCCATGTAATTATCTTCCGCCAGCTGGCATGACTCGGACCAAAGCTGGTAGTCACGGTCCCTTCCCTGGAAGAAATAGGGCTCAATAATCGTTATCTCCCTACCGAACTTGTCTTTGCTGTAACGGCAATAACGGGTACTCTCCTGACTATAGGCGGCAATCCGGTGCCTTACCAGTTCGTGGGATATACCACGGACGATAATAAACATCACCGTGGCCTTCTCATGCTCTATTATGGATTCGTGACCTAAAGTAAGCTTAGACTTCAGGAAATTGGGGTCGGTGGTCCCAGTCATCATATCTTCGGATTTGTAACAGGTCCGGGCGTAACGTTCCAGCCTGCGTATAAGTCCCTGGTTAAGTTCAGACTTGGGGATCAATACCTGTGGCTGCTGTATTATCATGCTTGTCACTGCCTCTATCATTCTTGATTTACAATCTCAGGATAAGTATACACAAAAACCTGCCTGACCTCCAAGTATAGTCGTCGGCAGATTTTGCTTCTGTTTTACCGCTTCAGTGTCTAGGCCAGCCTGTAAATCACACATACTGGCAGCATCCGCTGGTTTTTTCCCTCATTCCACTTCTTCGCTCAGGTTAAAGATTTCCTTCAGCCTGAGTTCATGACCCTTAAGGTACAGATATCCTAATAAGGCCTCAAAACCCGTGCTGAGGCGATATTCCTGAACACTGGCATTTTTGGGCGGGGCGCTCTTGGTATTACGTCCCCGCCGGACAATATCCTTTTCATCCTGGGACAGTTGGCTAAAAAGCGTCTTTATCACCCTGGCTTGGTGTTCCGCCTTCACTTTCTCAACCGCGTCCTGGTGAATCTCTTTGATGCGGCGCGGTCCTGCCGCTGCCATCTGGGTTCGCACCAGCAGTTCATAGACGGCATCCCCAACATAAGCCAACAATGACGGGGAATATTGTTCCAGCATCCTTTCCTCCAGAGGCTTATGTATCAACAATCTTCCACCGGACCCCCTCCTTGGTATCCTTTAATGTGACACCTGCATTCTTCAATTCTTCCCGTAACCGGTCCGCCCGCTCATATTCCTTATTAACCTTGAAATTCTGCCGCAATGCCGACAGGAAATTCAGGATCTCATCAATTTCGGGAGCCTTCTCATAACGGACCTGACTGCCATTGGCTTTATCCTCCACTTTGATGTGGTGGTGGTTCAAGAAATCCCGCAGTGAATCAGCCAGGGCATAGTTCTTGTCCTGACGAGCCCCATCCCTCATATCCAATATTATGCTGAGGACATCATCAACCCTATGTTGCCCAACCGTCTTGGTATCCATAAATATTCCCAGGACTCCACCCAGGTTGTGGAAAATCTCCACAGCTTGACCCAAAATCGCCTTGTCCGTTTCTCGATTGTAATCAGCCCCGGCTATGAAGGCGTTGATCTGATGGGATAGTTCGAACAGATATCCCAGGGCTTTGGCACTGTTAAAATCATCATCCATGGCTCCGATGAACTTTTCCTGAAGCTCCATGCCCCTAGTTATCAGTTCCGCTTCCACCACCGCCGTCGTTCTAAACTCTGTCCCGCCCAGA
The DNA here is from genome assembly GCA_012522705.1 of Syntrophomonadaceae bacterium. Lineage (GTDB taxonomy): Bacteria > Bacillota > Syntrophomonadia > Syntrophomonadales > Syntrophomonadaceae > PHAA01. Next base: position 8,542 of record JAAYJY010000199.1, read on the forward strand.
AACTCCTCCGCCAGCAGCATGGTGGTTTTAAGCCGACCCAAAGCCTTTCTGGCCTCCTCCAGCTTTCCGTCGTCAAAATCCAGCGGGCTGCGATAATGGGTCGCTATCAGGTAGTAGCGCACTACATCTTGAGGGAAGCGGGCCAATATATCCCTTAGAATAAAGAAATTCCCCAGGGACTTGGACATTTTTTCACTGTTGACGGTTATAAAGCCATTATGCATCCAGTAGTTCACGAATGGTTTACCGGTGTACGCCTCAGCTTGGGCAATCTCATTCTCATGATGAGGAAATATCAAATCGGCCCCGCCGCCATGTATGTCGAAGGTCTCCCCCAAGTATTGGGTGGACATGACCGAACACTCTATATGCCAGCCTGGCCTCCCGGCCCCCCAAGGGCTGCCCCAATAGGGTTCCCCTGGTTTGGCTTGTTTCCACAAAGCGAAATCAACCGGTGCCTCTTTGCGTTCATCTATCTCCACCCTGGCCCCGGCCAGCATGTCATCCAGAGAACGGCCCGACAATTTGCCATATTCAGGGAAGGACTTGACCCGAAAATACACATCCCCGTCTACCTCATAGGCATATCCTTTGGCAATCAAGCCTTCTATTACGGCAATTATCTGGGGTATATGCTCGCTGACCCGAGGATGGATATCGGCTCTGTTAATCCCTAATGCATCAGCATCAATAAAGTATTCATGGATATAATGCTCCGCTAATTTGATCGGGTCGTCGCCCTCTTCGCGGGCCCGGTTGATTATCTTGTCATCCACGTCGGTAAAATTCTGCACCTAGTGGACATGGTAGCCCCGGAAAGCCAAGTATCGCCTTACCATATCGAAGACAACCAACGGGCGGGCATTGCCCAGATGAATATAGTTGTACGTGGTAGGGCCGCAAACATACATACTGACTTGCCCCGGATTAAGAGTTACTAACTCTTCTTTGCGGCCACTCAGGGTGTTGTATATTTTCATCCCCCGTTGCCTCCTTCTGTAATTCCTCTATCTTTCTTTCCAAATCATCGATAGTGACCTGCATTACCGCTAGTGCATCGGCCACCGGATCGGGCAGAAGATTGTGGTCAAGATCGACATCATCATAACTATCCGCGATTTTTAGTCCGTCCCGAGCCACTATCCGACCTGGTATTCCCACTACCGTACAATGTGGAGGCACAGCTTTGACCACCACCGAACCGCCGCCGATTTTGGCATGGTCACCCACCGTAAAAGACCCCAGAACCTTTGCTCCGGCGCTGATAGTCACATTGTTGCCTATGGTGGGATGCCGCTTGCCTTTTTCCTTACCGGACCCGCCCAATGTTACTCCCTGGTATATGGTGACATTGTCGCCTATCTCGGTAGTTTCACCAATGACCACCCCGCTGCCGTGATCGATAAAAAATCCTTTGCCGATCGTGGCTCCAGGGTGGATCTCAATCCCGGTCAAGAAGCGACTGATATGTGATACCAAGCGGGCCAAGAAATATAAACGCCGATTATAGAGCAAGTGGGCTATGCGGTGATTAATTACGGCATGAAATCCCGGGTAAAGGAAAATAATTTCGGCCACACTGCGAGCCGCCGGATCTCTGTTAAAAACAACCTGTATTTCACGCTTAAGAACTGCCAGCATTATCCTCCCTCCTTTCTAAAATCTACTCTCCAAACAAAAACCTTTCATCCCTGTATCCAGAGACGAAAGGTCAACCTTCCGCGGTTCCACTCTTATTGAGCACTGTCAGATGCCCCGCTTAAATCGACTTTAACGGTTCTCACCGGATATGCCTACTGACAGTTTCGGCATACCTGCTCCCGGGCGCACTTCAGACGACTTCTTACTGATGGAGGGCTCTCAGCCGGTGACCCTCCTTCTCTGGCAGCGATTGACGCTTACTTTTCCCGTTCCCTGCATTTCTGATAAATTCGGTTATGATTAATTATATTCAGCTGTTGCCCCCAATGTCAACATTCAACCGCCAACTGAATGAGTAATTACTGGCAACCAGCATGCGTCATCTAGTTTGTTAAGTTAAACCCAAGCAACAAATTGCACTCCTAGACAATAGGTAAAACCGCATCCCGGCTTAGCCAAATAATTTGCGGGCCTGGTCGATACGCCGCCGACATTCTTCTCGTCCCAACACCATGATAAGGTATGGTAATTCAGGACCGTAAGTCCGTCCGGTCAGTGCACTGCGCAGCGGCATGTAAACATCTTTAGCCTTTAGATGGAGCCTTTTTACAGCTGCCTTGATATAGGCCTTAGCCTCCTCCGGCTTCTCGAATTCGGGCAGGCCATCATGAAAGTAGGCTAACACGGTTTGGGCCCCCTCGGCAGACAACGCTTCCCGCGCGCCCTCTTCCCATTCGACCTGGCGGAAGAATACCTCGGCCTCATTCGTGATATCTGCCAAACAGACCAAATGATCGCGCACTGCTTCAACCAAGAGATGGTAGCGCCGTTCGTCCAATTGGCTGAGTTTAAGGGTCCATTCCGAGCCCATCAGATAGGGTCTCAGCAGTTCTGCCAATTGCGGCACCGATTTCAGCTTGAGATACTGCTGATTCATCCAGTTGAGCTTATCCATATCAAAAACCGCGGGGCTTTTCGCCACCCTGTCCAAAGTGAAGGCCTGGACCAGTTCCTCACGACTGAGGATCTCCTGTTCACCCTCTGGCGACCACCCCAGTAAGGCCAGGAAATTAAAGAGTGCCTCTGGGAGGTACCCCATCTGGCGATATTGAATCAGGGAAGTTGCCCCATGGCGTTTGCTCATCTTCTGGCGATCGCTGCCCAGAATCAAAGAGATATGGGCAAACTCTGGACGAGCAAATTTCAAGGCATCGTATAGCATCAATTGACGGGGGGTATTGGGAAGGTGTTCTTCCGCCCTTATTATGTGGGTTATCCCCATTAATACGTCATCAATTACCACCGCAAAGTTATATACCGGAATACCATCGGATTTGAGAATTATGAAGTCGCCACTGTTATCACTTTCGAAACTTACCGTGCCCCTTACCAGATCGTTGACCACATAGATCTGGTGGACTGGTACCCGGAAGCGCACACTGGGTTTTAACCCGGCCTCGATTCTCTTTTTAACCTCTTGGTCGCTCAAGCCATAGCATCTGCCGGAATACCGCTGCATCTGTCCGCTCTGCACCTGAGCCTGGCGTTCACTTTCCAATTCTTCCAGTGTACAGAAGCAGTAATAGGCATCACCTTGCTCCAAGAGCTTATGTATATATGACTGATAGATATCCAGGCGTTCGGTTTGCCGGTACGGACCATTATCGCCACCCTCCAGTATGCCCTCGGTCCATGTTATGCCCAGCCATCGCAATGATTCCAGTATCTCTTCTTCATACTGGCGTCGCGAGCGCTCGAGGTCGGTATCCTCGATCCTGACCACGAATTCGCCCCCCTCATGAGCGGCGAACAAATAGTTAAACAAAGCCGAGCGCGCCCCGCCGATATGTAACGGTCCGGTCGGACTGGGTGCAAACCTTACCTTGCTCTTTCTCATCCCATTCCCTCCCTATTCCGGGTAATTATAACCGTTAGCCAGTAAATCGGCAACTGTAGAGCACTCGAAGGCGGCTGACTAGGACTGATGCTGAAAAGGTTGTTCTTCGCCATTAAGGTATTATGACTTGGCTCCGTGGGATATTTGTTCACCAGGCCAGTCGCGGGCAGGCTTGGGCCATTATTGCAGGATGGTTCGGTAGACTCTCAGGTAATCCTCTACCATCCGCTCCTTACTGAACTGTTCCTCGATCCAGCGGCGACAGGTTGACCGGTTCAAGCGTGTTATATCCTTAACCGCTGCGACTGCCTCCTCGAGAGTTCCGACCAGAAACCCCGTCTCCCCATCCTTAATCACTTCGGGCATAGAACCCCGGTTATAGGCCACTACCGGGGTTCCGCAAGCCATGGCCTCGATAACGCTAAGCCCAAAAGGCTCGTCAAAGTAGATAGGATGCAGTAAAGCAAGGGCCCCCCGCAAAAGCGTGTTCCTGGGTTCGGGTCCCACCGACCCGGCATAGACAACATTTTGGTCAAGATAAGGGGCGACCTTGGCCTGATAATAGTCATGGTCCTGAATGATGCCCGCCATGATCAGTTTGATTCCCAGGCGCCGGGCAATCTGGATGGCATCATAAGTCCCTTTGTCGGGATGGATGCGACCGAAATAGAGCAGGTAATCATCGGGATTGTCATTAAAGCTGAACAGCTTCAGATCTATTCCGTGATAGACATTGGCGCAGTAGTCCAGCTGCGGGTAGCGGTCGGCGATACTTATGGACACATAGTGACCGGTTTGGTTGTATTTCTGATATACAGGCAGTATCTTGGGACTGGAGAAGCCGTGAATGGTAGTAACCATCGGCGTCTTTACCAATCGGCTGTATGACAAGGGAAGAAAATCATAGTGGTTGTGGATGATGTCAAACCGACTCGCCTGTTCAAACAGGTGGGCGACATGCAGACACTCCCAAACCTTGGCATCGATTTCGGGGGTCTCCTCGTAAGGGGTGGGGCAGATCGCTTCCAATTGTCCATTTGTTAGGGAATCGCCGGTGGCAAATAGGGTGACCGTCATCCCTTCGCATACCAAGCCTTCGGCCAGCATCGACACAATCGCTTCCCAAGGACCATAATGGCGTGGAGGGGTACGCCAAGCTATTGGCGCCAGGAGGGCGATCTTCATTTTCTCACCTCATTTCGCAAGTAGGTCCTGGCCTTCTTCGCGGGTTGCCAATCTAGCCAGTCCTGCCTTATATCCTTGGCAAAACCAGGTCAGATTATGCCTTCACGGCCAAGATTCGGCCCGGTCCCCATCACGACGGCTGGTTACGGGGATTATTTGGCGGCGATCTTCTGCCCGCCCGGCCGTTTCCACCTGCCCGGGACTACCCCCAGCGCCTTAACCGCAAAAAAGCCCTCTGGTCAGATAAATGTGCCAATCAGAGAGCAAAACTTTTATATTATTTAATGGCTTCGATCAACGCTACCGCTTGAGCGGCGATGCCCTCGCCCCGCCCGGTAAATCCCAACTCTTCAGTGGTGGTAGCCTTGATACAGATCTGCTCGGAATCTACTCCCAAGGTGTGGGCCAGATTAGCTCGCATGGCGGGTATGAAAGCCGCTATTTTCGGCCTCTGGGCAACTATGGTGCAATCAATGTTTACTATAGTCCACCCCCTGCCATACAATAGCTGTTTAACCCTTGCCAATAAGCATCGGCTATCGATATCCTTGTATTCATCAGCCATATCCGGAAAATGTGCACCTAAATCGCCCATTGCTGCTGCTCCTAATAATGCGTCGCAGATGGCGTGGATCAATACGTCTGCATCGGAATGCCCCAGCAAACCCTTTTCAAAAGGGATATCCACTCCCCCCAATACTAACCGGCGCCCTTCTTCCAAACGGTGGACATCATAGCCCGAACCTACCCGCATCCTGCTATGTACCATATTAGGCCATGCCTTTCATCAAGGCTTCTGCCATCAGCATGTCTTCGGGAGTGGTTATCTTGATGTTATTGTAATCGCCCGGTACGAGCTTGACCCGCCCTATGTATAGTTCAAAAAGGGATGCATCGTCGGTGCCTAAAAACCCCTCCTCGAAGGCCTGCCGATAGGCGGTGACCAATTCCGTATAATTGAACACTTGGGGTGTCTGTATGCCATATACCGAGGCTCGGTCCAATGTTTGGCGGACAAATCCATCCCGATCTCCCAATTTGACAGTTTCTTTACTGGGTATGCCGGGTATGGCCGCCCCCCATTCCCTGGCTTTCGCCACCAGTCCGATCAGTACTTCCAGGGACAAAATGGGCCGTGCACCATCATGCACAGCCACCAGATCAGTATCTTCACCCAGTTGCTGCAGTCCAGCCCAAACCGAATCCTGTCTTTCCGGACCGCCCGGGACAACTGCCGACACTTTACTATACCTGAATCGTTTGACTATCTCTTCATCACAGTATTCAATTTCATCCGGGGCACATACCACCACTATTTGACTTACTAATGGCAATCTGTCGAAGAAATCCAACGAATACGATAAAACCGGTCTCCCATTCAAGAGCATGTACTGTTTGTTGGTGTTGCTCCCCATGCGGCGGCCTTTGCCAGCTGCCGCTATAACAACCCGAAGGTTGTCAACCATACATATTCACCTCTTGCATTGCTTCCTCCGCCAAGTTGCTTCTCGTGGTCCGTTCTTCCCTTATCTTGCGGCTGAATATCATACGTCCAGCCGCGGTTTGGAATACGCTGGTCACGATTACCTCCAGATTGTTACCTATCTCCAGCTGGCCGCCCTCAACCACAACCATGGTGCCGTCTTCTAGGTAACCCACCCCTTGGCCAGGTTCTTTGCCTTCTTTTAATATATTAATATACATGGTTTCACCTGGATAAACAACAACCTTTACCGCGTTGGTCAACTCATTGATGTTCAACACCTTAATGCCATGCAATTCGGCTACCTTGTTAAGATTGTAGTCGTTGGTTATTATGCTGGCCTGCAATTTTTTACATAACCTCACCAATTTCATATCCACTTCCTTCTCAGTTCCGATGTCATTATCGATGATGCGGATATTGATGACAGGATCCTTTTGCATTTTTGATAGCAGATCAAGACCGCGACGTCCCTTGCTGCGGCGGAGATTGTCGGATGAATCCGCGATGTGCTGCAATTCTTCAATTACAAAGACTGGTACTATAAGCGTACCTTCCAGAAACCTGCTTTGGCACACATCATAGATGCGTCCATCAATGATGGCACTGGTATCCAGTATTTTGTTAAAACCGTCATTCCTTTCGACCGCGTGGTCCGGCTCGGTCAACCTTGAGGGCAACATTCTCCACACATCGGCGGCTCTGCGGCTGCCTATCTTCATGCCCAGATAACCGCATAGGACAAAGGTGATGATAGTCAAATAATTGCCTGCTCCCCGCATCACCGAGAGAGGATAACTGCTCAGCAAACCTACTAAGGCTCCCACGATCAAACCGGCACTGCCGCACAACAGAACTTCAATTGAGATATTATCCAGCCATCGGTTAAGAATTATGATGCCCTTGGACAGCAGCCCTAAGACCAGCTTACCTAAAGAATAGAACAGCATACAGATTAACACCGCGGTCCCGATCTGCCAGGCTACCCCTAGGCCCCAACACATCTTAAACGATTGGCTCCCCCACAGACCTGCCAAAATTCCTGCCAGTATCAATTGCCATGAAATGAACCTATTTTTCATGCAAATATCACCTCCTGATAATAGCATTCTAAAAACTGCCAATTACTATACGGCAGGCATAATATTTTTAGATACCTTATTAAATTGAGGTTGGCGCTTCGCATCGCTTATAAACTCATATTATTAAATAACCATCAAACGGAACGCGGAATTGACAAGGCATTTGGGGGAGGACTATAATTATCAATAGCTGAATGGCGTAGAGACGGGGGAGAAAGTCTATGAAGGATTTGATATGTGATGAGTTTCAGAATACCGTTGGCGACCTCCTTATACGACACCATAGTCTAATAGATGTTCTCAGCAAATTATCCGAATCCAGCAGCCGGGTAAATCGCTCGGTAATAAAAGCAGTTACTGATTGTGGATGTGTTTGCATTGAAGCCAAAAAGACCACTATCCCAGAGCATCTGGAGTCCGTGGCCGAATTGAAAGCTTGTCTGGACAGCCATTTGCGGGGTGACTTATGTCCAATGTGCAATGAAGTGATAATGTGTGAAATGGGCAAGATGTTATTCTATACTGCTGCTCTGTGCAATATCATGGATATAAACCTCTACGACGTCTTTATCAAGGAAAACAAAAAAGCCCATGCCCTGGGCTATTTCAATATGACTTGATATGCATCTGTCTTTGTGAGTCCGAAACCGCCATGGGGCGGTTTTTTTGTTTTCTCGACCCTTTGAATAGCGCCGCTATACTGGTGACCTGCAACTAAATATCACTTTGCGAAAGCCCTGTCCGAAGATAACTAAACCATGTACTCCAGTAAGAATTGTTCGCGCATTCTCATCAGACCATTCTTGATGGATCGGGCCCGAACTTCACCGATTCCTTCCACCTCATCCAGCTCGTCGATAGAAGCCCGCAAGATTCTACTCAAGAAATGAAAGCGCTCCACCAGATTCTCTATGATCGCCGGTGGGATACGCGGAATCTTATTCAGCATGCGGTACCCGCGCGGTGCCGCCTGTTGTTCCAGGTGGGCGCTGGTAGTACCAAGAGCTAGACTCCTCATTAGTAGCAGAGCATCCGACACATCATCCTCATGGGTCCGGCGAACGCTGCTAAGGATTTCGGCTGGCGACTTCTCTTGGATGTTACAATAATCCTTGATGATTAGAGTGGCTTCTTCCTGAACATTGGCTTCCATCTCTTCCAACTGCATTTTGACTAGACGCCCCTCACTCCCCAGCTCGCTTATGTAATTCTCAATCTCGGCTGATATGTTCAGGACTTTTATAGAACGGTACAGAACGCTGCAAACCTCCCCAATGGTGACCAGTTCTTCAAATTCCAACCCACCGAGATGCTGCAAATCACGACTTAAAACATTACGATATTTCTCCAGCGTCTGGAGAGCTTGGTTAGCCTGTACCAGGATAGTAGCGATATCCCGCAGTCTGAAACTTGAATTCCCTTGGAACAGGGTCACCACTTGCCGGCGCTGCGATATTGCTACTACCAGTTCCCCCGTTTGGAGGGCTACTCTCTCCGCGGTGCGGTGCCGTATACCGGTCTCCTGGGAAGGGAGATTGGGATTAGGGTCCAATTGGGCGTTTACTTTTATTATTTGACTGGCATCATGGTTGGTAATAATAGCACCGTCCATTTTGGCTAACTCGTAGAGACGAGCCGGTGAAAATTCGCAATCAATTTGAAATCCCCCTGACGCCATCCCCATGACCTCAGGTGAATCCCCCACTACGATTAAAGCCCCGGTCTTGGCCTGGATTACATTCTCGATGCCTAGGCGAAAATCGGTCCCTGGGGCCAGCATCTGCAAAGACCGGCGGAATCGCACCCGAAAAATATCTTCTGCCACTATTCACCCTCCATCAACATCTCAATGAATTCGCCAAGGTTCTTCACTTCGGTGACCACCAAGTGCCTAAAATCAGATTTTCCATACTTGCCCCCGGACGGGACCGCCACACCTTTGTATCCCAACCTTTCAATCTCCTTCAGGCGGGCATCCAAAAAGGCTGCGGTCCGTATCTCGCCGGAAAGGGCCAATTCCCCTAGATAGACCATGTCCAAAGGCAGCGGCCGTTCCCGATAACTGGACAGAATAGCTGCCGCTATTCCCAGATCAATAGCCGGGTCACGTAAAAATACTCCACCGGTTATCTTGAGGTAGACGTCGCAGGCCGACAGATTTATCCCTCGATTTTTCTCAAGTACCGCAATGATCAGAGCCAATCTATTTTGGTCCACTCCCGAGGCCATTCGCCGCGAATATCCAGGATTGGCCGGTACTACCAGAGCCTGTATCTCGATGAGCAGGGGGCGGCTCCCTTCAAAAGCGGCCACCACTGCACTGCCGGTGACACTAGGATCCTTGCAGCTTAAAAATACCCGGGAGGGATCGATTACCTCACGAAGCCCGGATGCACTCATTTCCAAAAGCCCGATCTCATCCGTAGCGCCAAAGCGGTTCTTGATGCCCCTCAGCAACCGAAAAGGGAAGTGTTTTTCCCCTTCGAAATATATAACCACATCTACCATATGCTCCAGAACTTTTGGTCCGGCGAGAGCCCCTTCTTTGGTCACATGGCCAATTAAGAAAAACACCCGGTCACTTTTCTTGGCCAACTCCGTTATTCTAGCGGTACACTCCCGTAACTGCGATACACTTCCGGGGATGGAAGTCAAATTATCGGAATATACGGTTTGAATGGAATCAATGATGACCAGGTCTGGAGTCAGTTCCTGAAGATAACCGGCCAAGGAGTCGATGTTCTGATCGTTTAGAAAATATATGGCGGAACTTTCAATGCCCAATCGGTCTGCCCTGAGTCTGATTTGCCCCGCCGACTCTTCCCCAGAAAGATAAAGGACCCTTCTGTCCCTTCTGCCAATATAATCCGCTGCCTGCAGGAGAAGAGTGGATTTTCCGATTCCAGGGTCACCTCCCAACAGGACAATCGATCCAGGGACCATGCCCCCGCCCAATACCCGGTCGAATTCTCCGATGCCAGTGGAATACCGATTCATTCGGGTAAGGGCGATCTCCGAGAGAAGAGTAGGGCTGGCCTTGCCTTTGTTACGGGCACCTGTTACCTGGCGGCTGGGCACGCTCTCCTCCATCAGGCTGTTCCAGTTCCCGCAGCTTGGGCAGCGTCCCAGCCATTTTATAGATTCATGGCCGCATTCCCTGCAGATGAATCGGGTAAGGTTTTTACCCATAATTCTCCCCTTATAGATACGATTATAGTCCAGATCCTTACTACTGTGGTTTACTTACTCCCTTGTTCGCCTTTGTCGGCTGCTCATAGAACAACACATAAGCTACTGCAGGTGGTGCAGCCTTGGGGTGATGGGTTATTCCGGTCTAATGACTTCCCTTAAGACACAGGTGTTTGCCTGCGAACCACTATTTTATTGTCTTCGGCATCGACTAATATGGTATCCCCGGGAAGAACCGCCTTCTTAAGAATCTCTTCGGATACCGTGTCCTCTATCATCTTTTGTATGGCCCTCTTCAAAGGGCGGGCCCCGTAGTTGGGGTCGTAGCCTTCCTTCATAATCAGATCTTGGGCAGTCGCGCTTATCTCCAGCTCAAAACCGTTTTCCTTTATGCGCTGGGATAATTCCTGGAGCAGCAGATTGATGATCTTCCTCAGTTCCGCGTCGCTAAGGCTATGGAAAACGATTATCTCGTCAATGCGGTTGAGAAACTCGGGGCGGAAAGTATGCTTCATCTGCTCCATGCCCCGGTCTTTCATTTTCTCATAATTATCTGCTTCATCCGCAACCCGCTGGAACCCCATAGTCAGGTTTTTGAATAGGCTTTCGGCCCCAACATTGGAGGTCATAATGATTATGGTATTGCGAAAATCTACCGTCCGTCCCTGACCGTCGGTCATCCTCCCATCCTCCAAGACCTGGAGGAGTATATTGTACACATCAGGATGGGCCTTTTCTATCTCATCCAGCAAAATAACCGAATATGGTTTCCGCCTTACTTTTTCGGTCAGTTGTCCGCCCTCATCGTAACCTACGTATCCGGGCGGAGAGCCGATCATGCGGGAAACTGCATGCTTTTCCATGTATTCGGACATATCCAGTCTTATGACCGACTCCTCACTGGCAAACATGGCTTCGGCCAAGGCCCGAGCCAACTCGGTCTTGCCTACGCCGGTGGGCCCAAGGAACACAAATGATCCTATCGGACGGTGAGGATTTTTTAAACCGGCCCGAGCCCGGCGCACTGCCTTGGCAACCGACTGGACGGCCTCATCCTGCCCTACCACCCGGTTGTGCAATGCCTCTTCCAGATGCAGCAGTCGTTCTCCTTCTTCAATGGCTATCTTACTGACCGGGATCCCGGTCCATTGCGAGATGATTTCGGCTATCTCCTCTTCCCCGACAATGCCTGCTTGTACACTGCGCTTGCTCATCCAATCCCGGCGCCGGGCTTCAATCTGCTCCTTAAACGTCTGTTCCTGGTCCCTTAATTGAGCCGCCTTTTCATATTCCTGGGCGTTGATAGCCTCCTCTTTTTCGTTTATGATCTCGGCCAATCTTGCTTCCAATTCTTTCACATCGGCCGGCAGCACATAGTTGGCCAACCGCACCCGGGAGGCAGCCTCATCGATCAGGTCGATAGCCTTGTCGGGCAGGAAGCGGTCAGTTATATAACGGGCTGACTGCCGAACCGCGCTCTCTAATGCCTGATCGTTGATCTTGACCATGTGATGAGCCTCGTAACGGTCACGCAAACCTTTCAGTATCTCAATACTCTCCTCAACAGTAGGTTCATCAACCTGGATGGGTTGAAACCGCCTCTCCAGTGCGGCATCCTTCTCTATATACTTCCTGTATTCATTCAGGGTAGTGGCTCCCACGCATTGGAATTCCCCCCGAGCCAGCGAAGGTTTCAAGATATTGGCGGCATCAATGGCACCTTCGGCCGCGCCCGCTCCCACCAAGGTGTGCAGTTCGTCTATAAATACAACCACGTCGCCAGCACTTTTTATCTCATTGACTATCTTGGTTAGCCGATCCTCAAATTCGCCCCGGTATTTGGTCCCGGCGATCATGGAGGATAAATCCAGCGATATCACCCGCTTATGGCTCAGGGTCTCCGGCACCTTGTTTTCATAGATGATCTGAGCTAGCCCCTCAACTATCGCTGTCTTTCCCACCCCTGGGTCTCCTATTAGGACCGGATTATTCTTGGTGCGCCGTGATAAAATCTGTACAACCCGCTCGATTTCTTTTTCCCGACCGATAACCGGGTCCAGGCGCCCCTCCGCGGCCTCCTTGGTTAGGTCTCGGCTGTAAGCATCCAGAGTGGGTGTCTTACTGCGGGCCTTCCTGCTTTTTTGGCTGAAAGATGCTGCTCCTCCTGGGTGGTCGTTCGGAGACTCGGAAGGCCCCATGCCAGTTCCCTCCCCCCCCAGCAATACCATGACTTGTTGACGCAAGGTATCTAACTTCACTCCCATAGACAATAGCACCTGGCTGGCCAATCCCTCTTCTTCCCGGAGGAGCGCCAGGAGGATATGCTCAGTTCCAACGTAATTTACGCCCTGCATACGCGCCTCATCAAAGGATAGGTTGAACACCTTTTTTACCCGTGGGGTGATAGGCAAGTCGCCGTCGGGCCCTTCCCTGGCATGTTCCTCCTTGCCTATAAAGCGTTTGACTTCTTCGCGAACATTGGCTAAATCAATCCCCAGGTTGATCAAAGCCCGGGCACCTACTCCTTCGCCTTCTCGCAGCAGACCCAACAATATGTGTTCGGTACCAATAGCCGACTGGCCCATTTCTCTTGCTTCTTCCTGGGCATGGATTACGGTATTGCGGGCGCGCTGGGTAAACTTTCTAAACATCTAATCGGCCTCCTCACCTGATAACATCTGCTTAATGACCTCCGCTCTTAAGACGTCGCGCTGCACGGTCTCCATAGGGAGACCTCCAATCTTTTGTAAGTGGGCGGGCCGGATAGCAACCATCAATTGGTTTAAGGAAAAGATGCTGATATCCTTGATTATCCCCAAATCGATCCCCAATCTTACCATGGACAGCATTCTTAAAGCCTCATCTGAACCTATCAAACGGGCGTTGCTTAAAATACCATAGGCTCTCCCTATTTTGTCCTCCAACTGGTAGGGCACGTCTGCCCGCAACCTCTCGCGGAGCAGGTTTTCCTGTTCAACTATCTGTTCGGCGATTGTCTGCAGGTAATTGTATATATCTTCCTCCGATTGTCCCAAGGTAATCTGATTGGAAATTTGATAAAAATTGCCCGCCGGTTCGCTCCCCTCGCCATACAACCCCCGAACCGCTAAGCCTAGTTGATTAACGTTTTGCAACAACTGTTTGATGGCACCGGTCATCTGGGCTGCCGGCAAATGGAGCATCACGGAGGCCCGCAGGCCGGTCCCCACATTGGTGGGGCAGGCGGTTAGATACCCGGTTGTTTCAGAGAATGCGTAGTCCAGAGTCTGCTCCAGTTCATCATCCAATTGTTGGGCCAAAGCATGGCACTCTTTAAGCTGCAATCCTGGCAGCAGGCATTGTATGCGCAGGTGATCTTCTTCATTGATCATAACCGCCAACGATCCGTCCCCATTAAGCATGATGCCCCGATGTCCATCCCCGGAAGCACAATGCTCGGGACTGCACAGATGTTTTTCACTCAACCTTTGCCGGGCCAATGTATCCAATTTGTCAAAGGTCAACAATTGCATTGAGCCCAAAACCAAGCCCGGGTTCCCCTCGCGGGCGGCTCTCACCTGCTCCATGATCGCCCTGCCTTTGACTGGATCCAAAAGATGGGGGAAGGGAATGCCAGCTATATTGCGGGCCAATCGTACCCGGCATGAAATAACGATATCACGGCGGTCGGCCGGTACGTTCATCCAATAAACATAATTACCGCCCAACAGGCCTTCCCGATTCATATCGGCCCGCCTCCTTAGGATATTTTTTTCTCCAATTCGATTACCTGATCCCGCATCTGGGCTGCCTGTTCATATTTCTCTTCCTTAATCGCAGCTTGTATCTGGTTTCTTAATACCTCTATCTGTTTTTTGATATATATCTTATAGCCACCCCGAGTTGGTATCTTCCCAGAATGCTTGCTGTTGCCATGTATACGGCGCAGGGATGCATCCATCTCCTGGTGGTAGACCCGATAACACTCATTGCACCCCAGTTTTCCCACTCGTTTTATATCCATAATTGTCATCCCGCATTGGGGACACTGGACCTTGGCCTCCGGCATCTCTTCCTGTTTATAGATTGAGCTGAACATACCGCCTAAAAAATTGGGCAGGGAAAACTGGTTATCGGCGTTGAACAGAAGATTGCTCTTATTGCAGGCGCATTGTTCACATAGATGACTCTCCGTCTTTTCACCATTGAAAACCTGGGTTAAATGGACCATAGCAAGCCTTTCCTGGCACTCCTCACATAGCATGGCCAAGCCTCCTATTTCTTAAAGTGGGCTAATTCATGGTTCAAGGTTTAGTCCAAAGTTCTCCTAATAATATGGAGAAAGTTTATGATGTGTCACATTATTGTACCCCGCACAGGGATTAGGATGCAATCATATGCGTAAATATATATATCCTTTTAATATAATTGTGATAACGGTGTCCTGCCACCAACGGACCATAAACGAATTAAAAAACACCTGCATTAGGCAAGTGCTTATATAGAATTAGCATCAGATACCGTTGCGTTCCATCGCTATCGACAGTCTCGGTCGGGGAAGTGTTACTTCTTCCTTTGATGCTCAAGCTTATATTTGCTTGTGAGAATCAGCCCCACGAACTTGGGTAAGGCCAACTGGCGGCGCCAGCGACTGGGTTCAGACAGCAAGCGATAGAGCCACTCCAGGTTCATTTTTATAACCCACCCCGGTGCCCGTCTTTTGTTTCCGGCAATTACGTCCAGGCTCCCGCCGACACCAATACAGACGGGCACGGAAAGATCCTTATGGTGTTGACTGATCCAGGTTTCCTGCCGGGGAGCACCTAAGGATACCACCAGTATATCGGCTTGGCGACGGTTAACATCAGCAATTATGGCCGCCTCTTCGGCGGCTTGAAAATAACCGTGATGGCTTCCGCAGATATCCAACCCGGGGAAACTTGCCTGCAGCCGTTCTGCGGCTTGCTCGGCTACCCCCGGGGATGATCCCAACAGATATATCTTCCACCCTTTTGCCGCGGCGGCCGCGCACATTCTCCAGAATAAGTCGATGCCTGACACCCTCTCGGGGATAAGGTAACCTAGTTGTCGGCCGCCCCATACTATTCCAATCCCATCTGGGGTTACCAGGGCCGCTTGATTGATAATTTCCAGCAGTTCTGGGTTAGTGCGGGCCTGGTACACTATCTCCGCATTCAAGGTTATTACATGGGCGGTTATACCAGTCTCGATATATTTGGCTATTCTATCAATACACTGTTCGGTTGCCAACATGTCTACCCGGCATCCGAGAATGACCGCTTGGTTCCGTTTCAACCATAATCCCCTTTCCTTCATTAGTCTCGCAGGTGAGCCCTTGGGCCTCGGTCAATATTATTGTAGCCTGAAATGCCGAGCTTTCATAAAAAAACCGCCTCCAGGCGGTAGAGCCCTATAGTACCCGTCTAGCGCTCTTATTCTGATGGGCGGCCAAAATATTCATTTCGCTCAATGCTTTACCCGTTCCCATAGCAACACACGATATAGGGTCCTCGGCTACGTGCACCGGCAATCTGGTTTCCATAGACAGGAGTCGGTCCAGACCATTAAGCAACGAACCTCCGCCCGTCATCACTATCCCGGTATGAACTATATCAGCGGCCAACTCCGGGGGAGTAACCTCCAATACCTTTCTCACCGCATCAATCACTGCATAAACCGGTTCCTCCAAAGCCTGCCAACTCTCCTCGGACGTTAAGGTGATGGTCTTGGGCAAACCCGATACCAAGTCCCGACCCCTTACTTCGATGCTGTCAAGCCTGTTATCCTCCGTTATCCAGGCCGATCCTATATTCATCTTGATTTCTTCAGCCGTTCTCTCCCCAATCATAAGATTATATTCTCGGCGGACGAACCTTACTATAGCCTCGTCAAATTTATCCCCGCCTACCCGCAACGAGGTGTTGCAGACAATCCCCCCCAAAGAGAGGACAGCTACATCCGAAGTCCCGCCCCCGATATCGACTATCATATTACCGCTGGCCTCGGCAATATTGATCCCCGCTCCCAGTGCGGCTGCCAGCGGCTCTTCGATTATAAAAGCATGCTTGGCCCCGGATGCCAGAGTAGCTTGTCTTACCGCTCTTTCCTCAACATCGGTGGCACCGGTAGGTATGCAGACAATAACCCGGGGTTTGAAGAATAACCTCCTGCCCATGACTCTTCTAATAAAATAAGTAAGCATCTTTTCGGTGGTATCGTAATCAGCCACCACGCCTTCCCGCAGGGGCCGGATGGCTACGATGTGCCCCGGCGTCCTGCCCAGCATCTCTCGGGCTTCCTCCCCGATGGCAATAGCTTTGTTACTGTTCTTGTCCAATGCCACAACAGATGGTTCATGCAGCACTATCCCCTGGCCCTTCTTAAACACCAGGACACTGGCGGTACCAAGATCAATACCTATATCCTCTACGAAAAACACTATCCCGCTCCCCCCGGCAAAATAATTCATATTATCACTAATGATTCTTATTCTACCTTTTATTCGTCATAGTGGCTAATTATTTTAACGCCATGGGAAACCAGGATTATCGGCTTTCCGTAATTGTTGTCGCCATGCAGGAATCCATCAGGGGATTTCTAGCGGCACCGTGGCTGCCATGGTACTTTTCGATGCCACCAGGCTCTCACTCTCGTGAGCATACTTCTTTCGGGTTGCTTCCCCGCCCCGGAGATGCCTTTCCGCCTTATTTCTTTCCAG
>JAAYJY010000200.1 GCA_012522705.1 Syntrophomonadaceae bacterium
AATGGCAGGAGCAAGCCGTTTCCAGAGATCTTGAATTTGCGGGCATCTGACTGGTATAAGTCCACCGGTTGGAAATGAAAGCCCCGGGCGTACATCTCCAATGCCAACTCCAAAACCGTTTGCAGCCGTCTTTCCTTCTGGGTAGTGCCAAAGCCCAGCTTATTGATCTCGGCGATCCTTTCCCGCACGGTGGCGTAGCCGCCCAATATGGTCTGGGTATCGAAATCTTCGGCCCGGATCCCAAAGAAGCTTGAATAAAAGGCTAATGGATAATTTATTTTAAACCAGGCTATGCGAAACGCCATGGTGACATAAGCAACTGCATGAGCTTTGGGAAACATATACTTTATCTTCTGACAGGAACATATGTACCAATCCGGTATGTGGCATTTCTCCATCATTTCTATATCTTTGGCCTGGAGTCCTTTCCCCTTGCGCACCTTCTCCATGATCTCAAAGGCCTGGGTTTTAACCATGTCCTGACGGATCAAATACATCATTATATCGTCTCTGGTGCAGATAACTTCATTCAGAGTGGCGGTATCATTTTCGATAAGACTTTGGGCATTATTGAGCCAGACATCGGTGCCGTGGGACAGGCCACTTATCCGCACCAATTCCGAAAAGGTGGTGGGCCTGGTAGTTTCCAGCATTTGACGTACAAATGGGGTGCCAAACTCGGGTATACCAAAAGTGCCGACCGTGCTGCCTATGTCCTCGGAACTGACTCCCAGGGGCTCTACCCTCGAAAAAAGCAACATGGTCCGGCGGTCCGACAAGCTGACCCGGGATGCCCTGACCCCGGTCAGATCCTCCAATTCCTTGATTACGGTAGGATCATCATGTCCCAGTATATCCAGCTTGACCAGTTGGTCACCAATTGCATGATATTCAAAATGAGTGGTGATAATTCCTGAATCCTTTTTGTCAGCCGGGTGCTGCAGGGGAGTGAATTCCACTATGTCTTTGTCGGTGGGCACCACGATCAACCCTCCCGGGTGCTGCCCGGTGGTCCGGCGTACCCCGCTTATTCCTGCCGCCAGTCTCGTCATTTCAGACTTTTTGATCTGGATATCTTGTTTCTCGGCATATTTTTTAACGAAACCGAAGGCTGTCTTGTCGGCAATGGTAGAGATGGTCCCGGCTCTGAATACGTTGTGACTGCCAAATAGTTCTTCCACGTATTGATGGGCTTGACTTTGGTAATCACCAGAGAAATTCAAGTCGATATCCGGAACTTTGTCCCCCTCGAATCCCATAAAGGTCTCAAAGGGGATATTAAAACCGTCTTTGACCAAATCGTGACCGCAGTCCGGGAAGGTCTTGTCATCCAGGTCGGCGCCACAGCCCATGGTATGGCTGGTGACAAATTCACAATAATAGCAATCAGGACATATGTAATGGGGCGGCAGAGCATTTACCTCGGTTATGCCCGTCAAGTAGGCCACCAGGGAGGATCCTACTGAACCGCGGGAACCGACCAAGTAGCCGTCCTGATTTGATTTCTTCACCAGTTTGTGAGCGATCAGGTACAGTACTGAGAAACCGTGCCCGATTATGGAATTTAGTTCCCGATTGATGCGTTCTTCGATCAAGGGCGGTAAATTTGGCCCATAGCGGGCCCGAGCATTCTGCCAGGTAAGTTCCGCGATCTCTTGCTCGGCCCCTTCTATCTTGGGAGGATAGAAACCGTCTGGGACCGGCTGGATATCCCCGATCCATGAAGAAACCAAAGCCGGCCCCTCAATAACCACTTTAGCTGCCTCCTCTGGCCCTAAATAAGCGAATTCAGCCAGCATCTCATCGGTAGTTTGGAAATACAGGGGCAGATGCTCTTCAGCATCCTCGTAGTCCTGCCCGGCTTTGATTATAGTGCGGAATTTCTCATGATGGGGGTCGAGGAAATGAACATCACCGGTAGCCACCACCGGAATGTTCAAGCGCCGCCCCAAGCTGACGATCCGCCGGTTAAGCTCCAGCAGGTCCTCCTCGCTCTTCACTATTCCTTTGCGCAGCATGAAGGAGTTGTTGGCCCGGGGTTGGATTTCCAGGTAATCATAAAAGCCGGCTATGGATTCCAGTTCCGATTCGTCGGCACCATTCAGAAGGGCGCGGAAGAGTTCACCCGCTTCACAGGCAGTACCCAGCAGCAAACCTTCCCGGTGTTTTAACAGTTCCTGTCTTGGTATGCGGGGCTGGCGGTAAAAATGATCCAGGTAACTGAGGCTCACCAATTGGTAAAGGTTTTTCAATCCAGCTCCGTTGCAGGCCAGCAGGATAATATGCCAGGGACGTTCTTTTTTGTCGTTTTCGACCAAGTAGCCCTCTACACCATAGATTATTTTTATTTTGTGGTCACTGCTGCGGTTGATCTCCTTCTGGGCGGCGTAAGCGATAGGAAAGGCCTGGATACTGGCATGGTCGGTAATGGCTATAGCTGGATGGCGCCATTGCGCTGCCCGTCTGACCAATTCCTTCACCTCGGTCAAGCCATCCAGGGAGCTCATCTTGGTATGGGCATGCAGTACTATCCTCTTGCCGGTGCCGGTATCCTGACGCGGTTCCTTATCCAACTGGGCATATTGCTCCAGGAAAAGCGCGGTCTCTTTAAAGCGCGCTTCAAAGCGGGTGCGGCCTTTGACCTTGATGCGATCACCGATGTTTATACGATCGTAGTCAAC
>JAAYJY010000201.1 GCA_012522705.1 Syntrophomonadaceae bacterium
TCTGTATTTGCCCCCATCTATACATTATATATATTGGGATATATGCAGTCCCTATTTTACCCATTATTTAACCCCAATCCCTTTCATGCCATGGTTAAGTTTTAACTTTTATCCCACAGATCACTACGCTGCATCAATACCACGCACTCCACGTGGCTGGTCTGGGGGAACATATCGATGGGCTGCACTTTCTTCACGGCATAGCCATCTTGGCAGAATATTTTAAGATCCCGGGCCTGGGTACCGGGATTGCAGGAGACATATATAATCCGCTGCGGTACAGTCTTGACTACCGCCCCGATGACTTCCTTCTTACATCCGGCTCGGGGCGGGTCGAGCACAACAACATCGAATCTGTCTTTCATAGCGGGGATTACCTTCTCACAGGCTCCAGCGAAAAATTCGCAGTTGGTTATCTTATTACGGCGGGCATTTTCACGGGCGTCTTTGACCGCACCCAAATAACTCTCCACACCAATGATCCTCCCTGCGCTGCGCGCCAAAGGCAGGGTGATGCTGCCTATGCCGCAATATCCCTCCAGCACAGTATCGGCTGGGCCCAGTTGAGCAAATTGCTGCACCACATCTACCAACAATTCCGCCTGCTGGTGAGTGACCTGGAAAAAGGCCAACGGGGATATCTCGTAATCGATGCCGGCCAAGCGCTCGGCCAGTGAAGGGCGGCCATGCTTGTGGATTATCCGCCCCCGGTCAACGCAGTATATGGAGCTCAGGCCCGAATAGCCCGCCAGATGCTGCACAACTGCTTTACCGGTTACGGTGCCCTCCATGACCACCATCAGCTCACCATTGGCGGAGGACTGGCGCACAGTAATCCTGCATTGCTCCGGGAGGCCTAAATCATCGAGATGTTCTCGCAGGTGCAGGCTCAGTGCTTCCACTGCGGGGCTGATAAGGAGGCATGAATCGATGGCGATCAGTTTGTGGCTATCCGGGATGTGGTACCCCATTTGATAACTATGGTCTTTCTTGGCAACGTGCCACTCTACCTTGTTGCGATAACGCCAGGGATCACTCATTCCCACCACCGGTTCAACCTCGACTTCCAATCCGCCGATCCGGGCCAGGTTGTCCTGCACCACCTGCCGCTTCAGCTCCAGTTGACGGGAATAGTTCATATGCTGGTAGGAGCATCCGCCGCATCGGGAGTAATATGGACAGGCAGCTTCTATCCGGTCAGGTGATGCCGACACCACATCCACCAGCCGAGCCCGGAGGTAATTCTTCTTCCTCTCCCGGATTTCCACCTCCGCGGTTTCTCCAGGTAGGGCATAGGGTATGAAGACCGCCTGTCCATTCATGCGGCCTACGCCTTCTCCTTTATGGGTTATCCCGGTCACCTCGCACCGCACCTTGTTCTTCCCTCCCATTGGTCATATGAAATCGCTAACTCAGTTATGTTAAGGTCACTGACTATCTTGTTCTATATGTACAAATCCCTGGGGTTATATGAGCCAGGGATTCCGCTGTTGTCATATTACATGTAAATCATAATTATTCCTGGCTCACCGTCAATCCCATATCCTCCACCAGGGACGGCCCGATTCCTGCCCATCTCCCCGTGGTGGAAATAGTTGATCGAACCAGTTGGAAATAGGTTGGTGCAGATAACACGCCTCATTGGGCTGGTTGGTCCTGGTGAAAGCCATGGTGTTCTTGCGCGGGCAGGCTTCCGCCGCTACCAGCCCGGTATCCAGGCAAACATTGATCAGATCCACTCCATTGGGCCGGACAAAATCGTTGGGGGGCAGAGTGACCGACGCGTTACGGATGAATGAAGCCCAAATCGGACCCGATACCGAGCCTCCGAAAAGATTGGCGGCCTTGCCCTGATCATACCCTACCCAGACTGCACAGCATAATTGCGGAGTATAGCCCACAAACCAAGCGTCATTCTTTTGTTCGGTAGTACCGGTTTTCCCCGCTGCGATCCGACCCACCTGCGCTTTTAAAGCCGAGCCGGTACCACCTGACTCCAACACCCCGGTCAGCATATTGGTAATCTGATAAGCATTTTCAGCGCTGATTACCCGCTTTGACTTGGATGTGTTGTTTTCCAGGACCACCCCATCATCGTTTACTACCTTGAGTAGGTAGGCGGGCTGATTGTATACCCCCTGGTTGGCGAAAACTGCATATCCGGCGGCCATATCCACCGGGGTCACTTCATTGGAGCCGAGGGGGAGCGATAGAATGGGCTGGATGTTCCGAAATCCAAATTGCTGCGCGTAGTTGGCTGCTTCAGTGACTCCCAGCTGATCGGTCAATGCCACCGAAACACTGTTGTCGGACACCATGATCGCTTCCTTCAGCGTAAAGGGGCGCCAATGATAGGGCTCATCTCCATAATCCTTGGGTTTGTAGGTCTCGCCATTGGGTAGTTTGTACACCCTCTCCTCACACATGATCGTGCTGGCCGGCTTGTATCCCCGCTCCAGAGCCAGAGAATAAACAAAGGGCTTAAA
>JAAYJY010000202.1 GCA_012522705.1 Syntrophomonadaceae bacterium
AACAAAACTTCACAGAAGGAAAAAAAAAAGTCCAAATTTAACTCACAATAATTAGATCAAGGAAAACAAAAATGAAACGGTAGGAAATAGTAATAAGGAGCCAGTAGCCAAAACCGCAAGAGATGAAGGGGTAAGAAGAAAGTTGAAAACGGGAAACGAAATCCAAGAGACTTGGCAGACGGGAAATCGATAAAGGTTCGTTGGAGCAACATTAAAGGGATTTGTTAAACAAAAACAAATCCCTTTTTTGTCGGGCTGAGCTGCTGACAGGCGGGAGCTGAGCTGAAAGAGGGCGGGCTATCGGTTGGAGCTCCCGGGTTCTACGACCTCGATCTCTCCGGACATCACCGTTTGAACTGAACCATCCCGGGCCACCACCACCAGATAACCGTCCTCACTAAGGTCTATCGCGTTCCCGGTGATGGGGCCCTGGCTACCTTCCAGCCGGACCTCCTGTCCGAGCACCATAGACAAGCTTTTGGCCTTGGTCAGGGCAATATCGAAATCACCTTCCAATAATTGTTGGTAGAACTGTTCCATATTATATAGAAGACTCTGCAGCAGGCGGACTCTGGATACTAACTGGGGCTGCTCGGCCTGGACCGAGGTAGCCGGCATGCGCAGGCCAACGGGGAAATCGCCGGGGTCGTTGTAATAATTCAGCCCGAACCCTACTACCACGTAATTGATACCATCCATATCGGCTACCGCCTCTGACAATATTCCGGCAATCTTCCGGTTGTGAACCAAGATGTCATTGGGCCATTTGATCCGGGCGTCCAAATTCAGTACCCCCCGCAGGGTCTCGGCCAGCGCAACCGCTGCCACCAGCGGTATCCTGGCCAGCTGTTGCAGGGGCATGGCCGGACGCAGGATTATGGATACATAGATACCCTTGCCAGCGGGTGAAAACCAGGTCCGACCCCGGCGACCCCTTCCTGCCGTCTGTTTCTCCGCCGCTACCACCGTACCTTCAGGTGCCCCCTGCTGGGCTAAGTGTTTGGCATGATCATTGGTGGAGCCGATCTCCCTAAAATAAAGGAAATCTTGGCGCCCCAGGATCTCGGTGGCTAGACCATCGCCCACCTCATCCGGTGAAAGCAGGTCCGGGGCGCCTCCCAGTCGATATCCCTTCTTAGGGGCCGATTCGATCTCATAGCCGTCGGCCACGAGGTGCTTGATATGCTTCCAGACCGCGGTGCGGGACACTTTTAGGCGCTCACTGAGCGCCGCTCCCGACACCCAGGTTCCGGGATTCCCCTTCAGGGCATCGAGGATAGCCTGGCGGGTTGTCATACGCGTCATCCTTTCGATATCTAATTGGCCGGTTATATTGGTGTCGCAGGTAGCCGATCATAGCCGGTATTTTTTGCCCAACTATTACACCTATTCTACCTCAATCAGGTTTGCTGCCCTCACTCGATTCGGCAGGTTCGGCAACCTGGCAGGTAAGCCGTTCCGGCCCTGCCTGCGTCCCACCGTCCAGGCTGTAATCGAGACTGTCATATCCACTCCCCATACCGGCGCTGATATTTTCCTTTGACTAACTGTATACAAAGTA
>JAAYJY010000203.1 GCA_012522705.1 Syntrophomonadaceae bacterium
CATAAGTGGTGGGGATAATGACTTTACAGAAAACATCATCCACCTATATTTAGCCCGGATCGAAGGTTCCAGACCAGGCACCGCCGGAATCTCCCTGTGCGTGGTACCCAAGTTCTGGGTCAACGAGGACGGCAGCCTGGAACCCAATGACTTCCAGATCACCGGGATCGAGCACAAGATGGGACAGCACGGTTCAGTGACGGCCTCCCTCGCCGCTGGAGATAACGACGGCTGCCGGGGTTGGCTGCTGGGTGTAGACCCCCGTACCAACGAAGGCAAGGGCGAAGGCATGCCCCAGATGTTCCAGATGATGAACCTGGCCCGCATGGAGACCGGACACATGGCATTGTCCTGTATAGCCAACGCATTCGCCAATGCCCGTGACAATGCCAAGGAGAGGATCCAGGGCCGGGCGTTCACCAACCCTAGAGGGGGTCGGGTGGCTATCATCAACCATGAGGATATCAAACGCACCCTGATGATGGGCAAAGCTCATACCGATGCCATCCGGGCCATGATGTATCGGGTATACCTGGCCTTCGATCAGCGCCACCGCGATCCCGATCCGGCGGTAAGAAAAGCAGCCAGTGACCTTATTGAGATGACTACCCCGCTGTGTAAGGCCTATCCGACCGATGAATCATGGTGGCTGATCGGTGAAGCCATCCAGGCTTATGGCGGATATGGCTACTGCTCCGAGTATCCGGTGGAACAGATCGCCCGCGATTCCAAGATCTATTCCATCTGGGAGGGCACCAACTTCATCCAGTCGCTGGATCTGGTTGGACGCAAGATGACTATGAAAGGCGGCAGCGTTTTCGCCGGATTCCTGCAGGAGATGGTGGACTTCTGTGCTGCCAACAAGGAAAACCCGGCCCTCTTGAAGGAGTTTGCCAACCTGGAACGTGCCCTGAACGCCTATCAGAAGATGATTGGCGCCCTGACCGGTTACATGAAGGATAACCTGGCCAAGATACCCCTGTATTCACGGCGGGTCCTGACGGCTACCTCTATCCTCTATGCAGGGCGACAGTTGCTGGATCAAGCGGTATTGGCCGCCAGACGGGCCGAGGAATTGGGTCCCGATCACTACGATTACAACTTCTATTATGGTAAAGTGGCCAGTGCCCGCTATTACCTGCGTAACGTGATGCCGACAGTATGGAGTCTGTCCGAGATCATCATCGATGGTGACACCTCAGCTATCGACGTCCCGATAGAGGTCTTTGAATACTAAAAACGTTGTTGGTAAAACAAGCCTCCGCTTCGGCGGAGGCTTGTTGCTGGCTAAATAGGTTTTAAGAAATTAGCTGCCTTGATACAGGATGCCTGTTCTGCCAAGAACCCGATGTATGCAGCAATCGCGGGCATCTCTGGCGCCTTGCGCCCGGCTCCTTGTTTCTGGCCGTCCCGGGCCCGTCCCCATGTTCTCGGAACCCTCCTTAGGGCAGCCTTATTCCCTGTACAAGGCTCGGTTGATTATGTAGAATACCCAGCCAGTAGAACCCACCAGCAGAGCGAAGACAGCGATGGCATATATCTTGGCGTTACGGTCGGCCATTATGACGTCGATGTCCAGGCCATACTGGATTTTCAGCCACAATACATAAAAACTGGTAGCCACCAATATCCAAGCATACTTGAGCAGATAAAACAGAAATACCCTCTTCTTGCTCAGGTTCAAACCCACACCCTCTTCCCATAATCTCTTATTGAATACTGTTATCTCATTATGCTGATTACTTTCGGAATACTCAAGGCATTTCCTGCCACCCCATCAAGAAATATCTACCCAATTACTCAATCATGATAGAATAAAAAGCAATGATGGCATCGGTGGGGGTGTCACGGAGTCGTTCTTCTCGTGACACCCCCTGATAATACAAAGAATTGCTCTGGGGTATGCATAATAAACTGGCGGACGTTAAGCGACCGCGTGGAAGCCCCTATATTAATGCCTGCCTGATAGCGTCACAATGGCCTTTTTCAGTGGCTTGCACAGTCCTTGTGCCTCGGAGAGGAGGATTATATGGCAATTCGTTTTATCCTGGGCCGGGCCGGGAGCGGGAAAAGCCGGCAGATAATAGAGGAAATAAAGACAAGCTTGGAGCAGGGCGGCCATGAGCCCCTGTTGCTGTTGGTGCCGGAACAATTCACCCTGCAGGCCGAGCGTGACCTCATCACCGGCCTCCAGGCAAAGGGGATCGTCCGGGCCGAGGTCTTGAGCTTGACCCGCCTGGCCCGCCGGGTATTCGACCAGGTGGGCGGCGCGACCCGGGTTCTGCTTAATGAGCAAGGCCGCCAGATGGTGCTCCGCAAGATGATCGACGACAATTCCGCCCGCCTGACCATTTACAAAAAGGCCGCTCTGCAGCCGGGGTTCGTGCCCCGCCTGGGTGAGCTGCTGTCGGACTTGAAGGGCCGCGATATCACTGCCGAACAGTTGCGCCAGAGCAGTGCCGGACAGGAGAAAATGCTCATCGGCCAAAAGGTGCATGACATAGCCTTGCTCTATGAGGGATTTGAACTCTATCTCCAGGGCAGTTACCTGGACGCCGATGATTACCTGAATCTTTTAAGCGAAAAAATACAGGAGGCGGAGTTCCTGCGCTCCGCCCATATATGGGTGGATGGTTTCAGCACCCTGTCCCCGCAAAGCCTTAAAATACTGGCCCGGATGATGGCGGTGGCCCGGGAGATGACCATCAGCCTGACTCTCGATCCCCTCAGCACCAGACGGGATTGGGAATTGTTCCGCCTGGCCCGGCAGAACCTGGACAATCTGCAGACCCTGGCTCATCAGGCCGGAGCCGTGACGGAGATAGTGAGGGTGTCGGCATCTCCCGAATCGGGCCCCCTCAATCCGGCCATCCGCCATCTGGAGCAGGAATTATTTGCCTACCCGGCTCGCCATCTGGATGAGGAGGTCGTGGATGCAGAGATATTTGCGGCCGCCAATCCCAGCAGCGAAGTGGAATGGGTGGCCGCCCAGGTGGTGGCGTTGGTCCGGGAAAGGGGCTGGCGCTACCGGGAGCTGGCGGTGGTCTGCAATGATATGGATACCTATGGCCCCCTGATCAAAAGGGCTTTTGATGAATATGGGATTCCCGCTTTCATGGATCGCAAACGCAGCCTTATGGATAATTCCATAATAAAACTGGTCCTGTCTTCCCTGCAGATCATCCGGCGGGGATATCGTTACGAGGATGTGTTTGCCTTTCTAAAGACTGGTTTCACCGGTTTGGAACCGGACCAGGTGGAGATATTGGAGAATTTCGCCTTGCGCCGGGGCATACAGGGAGATCGTTGGCAGGAGGAATTCGACGCCGATGACCCGGAGATTAACGCCCTCCTTAATTCCAGCCGGCAGATGCTGGTGGAACTCCTGCAGCGATTGGGGGACAAGGTTCGGGGCGGTCGTCACAGGGTGGCTGATATGTGCCGTGCCCATTACGAATACCTGGTGGAAATCGGTCTGCCGGAGCGATTGGAGGCCTGGACCGAGCGGATGGATGAACTGGGCCGCTTGGATTTGGTCCGCGAGAATGCCCAGATATGGAATCTTATCCTGGAGGTCATGGATCAGATGGTCGAGATCCTCGGTGACCAAGCGGTAACCCTCAAGGAATATCTGCACCTGTTGGAGGCCGGGTTTGAATCGCTGGAAGTGGGGATTATCCCCACTTCCGTCGACCAGGTGCTGGTGGGCGACCTCCAACGGTCCAAGAGCCAGACAATCCGGGGCCTGTTGTTCCTGGGGGTCAATGACGGGATAATCCCCTCCGGGGGGGTAGAAGAGGGGATTTTGACCGAATACGAGAAGGAGACCTTGCAAGCCCAGGGGTTGGAGCTGGGCTTTGATAAAAACCGCCGCAGCGCGGAAGAAAGGTTCCTGCTCTATACCGCTTTAAGCAAACCGCAGGATTACCTGGGGCTGACATACGCCATCGCCGATAACGAGGGCCGGGCCCTGCGCCCCTCAATAATCATCAATCGTATCCGGGCCTTGCTGCCGGGTATACCTGTCAACAGTGATGCGGTCGAACACCGCGATCTGGCCATGCACCAGATAGCCAGTCCAACCAGCACCTATAAATACCTGGTTGACAACCTGCGGGCGATAGCCGATGCTCAGCCAGTCGATTCCATCTGGGGGGACGTGTACCAATGGTACCAGCAGCAAGGCGACTGGCAGCCGCGTTTGCAGGAGACAGAGGCAGCCCTCTTCCACCGCAACCAGGTGGACGGGGTTGGTTCCGAGCTGGCCCGGCGTCTGTATTCACTGCCCTTGCGCAGCAGTGTCTCTCGTTTGGAACAGTACGTCAATTGCCCCTTCGCCCATTTTATCCGTTACGGCCTGCGGCCCCAGGAACGTAAGATCTATGCCGTGGCCGCCCCGGACATCGGAGAGCTTTTCCATAGCTGTCTGCGCTCCTTTGCCCAGGAACTGGACCATGAGCAACTGGACTGGATGACTCTGAGCCGGGGTGATTCGGATAGGCTGGTTGACAAAGTCATGGACCGGCTGGTACCCCTCCAGGGAGATGGCATCTTTGTCAGCAGTCCCCGTTACCAGCATCTGGCCCAGAGGCTCAAACGCATCAGCCGGAGGGCGGCCTGGATCTTGACCCGGCAGTTGCAGCAAGGCCTATTCCAGCCCTGTCATTTCGAGGTGGGCTTCGGCCCGGACGGGATGTTTCCGGCTATCCAGGTGGAATTGGGGGACGGAAGCCTGATGTATCTGGAAGGACGTATCGACCGGGTCGATCTGTTGGAGACCGATGATGGCACCTTCGTGAAGATAATAGACTATAAATCGGGACAGACCGATTTCCAACTCAGCCAAATCTACCACGGCCTGTCGCTGCAGCTGATAATCTACCTGCTGGCGGTGGTCAGCGGAGCTGACCGCCTGGCCCGAGGTGAGGTCAAGCCCGGCTGTGTCTTCTATTTCAAAATAGACGATCCCATTATCGAGGCCGCCCCCGACATCATCGCCACGGTGGAGGAGGAGATAGCCCGCTGCTTCAAACTGCAGGGTTTGATGTTGGCCGACACCAGGCTGGTGAACTGCCTGGACAAGGAACTGGAGATCGGGGCGTCGAAGATAATCCCGGCGGGGTTGAAAAAGGACGGCGATTTTACCAAGACCTCCTCGGTGGTATCGCCCCAGGACCTGCAGGCCTTGCTAAGCCATGTGCAGGGATTACTGGTCCAGATCGGCCGGGAGATCAACAGTGGTCGGGTGCGCATCGCACCGGTCAAGATGAGCGGCCAGACCGCCTGCCGCTTCTGCTCCTATCAAGGCATCTGCCAGTTCGATCGGCGCCTGGACGACAACCACTACCGGACCCTGCCCAAATACAGCAGCCAGGAAGTGCTGGAGCGGGTCGGCCGGCGGGGGAGGACACGGCTATGACCAGATGGACTGATAAACAACGGGAGGCCATCGATGACCGGGGCCACAACCTGTTGGTGGCGGCGGCGGCCGGTTCCGGCAAAACGGCGGTACTGGTGGAACGGATAATCCAGTTGGTGCGTCAGGACCGCATCGACATCGACCGCCTGCTGACCGTCACCTTCACCCAGGCTGCGGCGGGCGAGATGCGGGCCCGGATAAGCACCCGCCTGCTGGCAGCCATGCAGGAAGAAGGGGAAGACCAGGAATTCCTGCGCCAGCAGATAAACCTGCTCAACCGGGCTTCGATAAGCACCCTGCACTCCTTTTGCCTGGATGTGGTGCGCCGGTATTTTCACATCATTGATATCAGCCCCTCCTTCCGGGTAGGCGACGCTACCGAGACCGCCCTGCTCAAACTGGAGGTGCTGGAGGAGCTCTTCGAGGCCGAATATGAACTGGGTGAGGCCGGGTTTCTGCAATTGGTGGAGATGTACGCCGGAGGTAAGGACGACAGCCCTTTACGGGAACTGGTTTTGCGAACCTATGAGTTCATCCAGAGCCAGCCCGCCCCCTTAACCTGGCTGGCCCGCAAAGTGGGGGATTTTGACCTGGCCGATGACCAGTTGGGTCAGAGCCAGTGGGGGAGGAGTCTGTTGCAACAGCTCGATATCGAAATGGCCGGGGCGGAAGAGATGTTCGCCTCGGCCTTGCGGCTGACGGACCGGCCGGGCGGGCCTTATACCTACCGGGAGGCCCTGGAGCATGACCTAAGGTTAGCCCAGGACCTCAGAAAGGCACTGGGCCGGGGGATAGGTGATTTCTACCAGCATCTGTGCCAGGCACAGCACCGGCGCCTGGGTGCGGCCCGCAAGGACGTAGATCCGGTCCTCAAGGAGGAGGCCCAGGAACTGCGCGAGCAAGGTAAAAAGGTTATCAAGGAGCTGGGCAGTAAAATCCTCTTCATGTCGCCGGAAGCCTTCTGCCAGGATCTGCGGGAGATGCACCCGGGCATGGTTTACCTGGCCGGATTGGTGGAGCAGTTCCACCACCGCTACCGGGAGAGCAAAACCGAGCGGGGCCTGGCCGACTTCAACGATCTGGAACATTATGCCCTGGAAATTCTGGCGGATCCCCTGACCGCGGCGGATTATCGGCGCCAGTTTGACTATATCTTCGTAGACGAATACCAGGACAGCAATTTGGTCCAGGAAACCATCCTCAACCGTATCAATCGAGAGGACAACCTGTTCCTGGTGGGGGATGTAAAGCAGAGCATCTATCGCTTTCGGCTGGCCGACCCCTCCCTTTTCATGGAGAAATATGTGGCTTATAACGATCCCCGGGGGCGTCCCGATTTGCGTATCGATCTAAGCGCGAATTTCCGCAGCCGCCGGACCGTCATCGACGCCGTCAACGATATCTTCAGCCGTATCATGTCCCGGCAGTTGGGGGAGATCGATTACCAGCCCGAGGTCTTTCTCGAATATGGCCTGCCGATGCCGGCAGATTTGGAGGAAGAACTGGATACCGGGCAGGTAGAATTGCTCTTGATCGACAAGCAGGGCACCGGGGTTGGTGAAGAAACTGAGTTAGGGGAGCGGCCCGAAACGGAGTCAGATGCTCAGATGGACGGTGAAGAAGCGGGCAGCGCGGCGGAGGAACTGGAAGAAGAGCCCGGTGATGTGGAATTCGAAGCCCGGATGGTGGCGGAGCGGATAAATGAACTGCACGGGCAGTTATTCTACGACAGCCAGAACCAAAGAATGCGTCCCCTGGAATACCGGGATATGGTGGTACTGATGCGGGCCACCCGCGGGCAGGCCGACGTCTATTATGAGACCCTGATGAAGGCCGGCATCCCCGTTTATGCCGACGTGGACCGGGGATATTTCGAAACCGCTGAGATGAAGGTGTTCATCAACCTGCTCCACCTCATCGACAATAAACGCCAGGATATACCGCTGTTGAGCGTGATGCGCTCGCCCATCGGCAGATTTACGCTGGAAGATTTGATCGAGATCAGGGCCGGCAGCAATGCGGCCACATTCCATGAAGCCCTGGAAGGCTGTCTGAGTTCCGGGACGGGGCCGGTAGCGGGTAAATCGGCGGCGTTTATCGAGCGCCTCAACTACTGGCAGGAAGCGGCCCGGTTCCTGCCCATGGATGAGCTCATCTGGCAACTATTGCAGGAAACCGGATATTTGCGCTACGCTGCGGCTATGCCCGGAGGCCAGCAGCGCCAGGCCAATCTGATGATACTGCTGGAAAGGGCTCGGCAATACCAGGCCACCTCCATGCAGGGATTGTTTCATTTTCTTAAATTCATCGAGAAATTGGAATCCAGCAGCAGCGATATGGGGATGGCCAAGATTCTGGGCGAGAGTGAAGACGTGGTCCGCATCATGAGCATCCATAAGAGCAAGGGTTTGGAGTTCCCGGTGGTGATGGTGGCCGGACTGGGCCGCCGCTTCAATCTGAGCGACATCAGGGCCCGGGTCATGTTTCACAAGGATCTGGGCATCGGGCCCAAATATGTAGACCCGGAATTGCGGGTGACCCGCGACACTATCGCCCGGACCGCCATGGCCAGTCGAATTCGGGCAGAGAACTTGGCCGAAGAGATGCGCATCCTCTACGTGGCTTTGACCCGCCCCCGCGACAAACTGATTATGGTGGGTACCGCCAGCGAACTGGCCAAAAGCATAAAGCGCTGGAGCAAAGGGACCAGTCCGTTTCACCTGGCCCGTGCCCGGGGACTGTTGGATTGGCTGGGAGCAGTGGTAGTAGAGCACGCCGACGGGGAACCTTTGCGCCGATATGATCCGACCGCTGATTTGGCGACGGAAGCGGAAGGGAGCGATAGGCGGCCAGGCCACCATGATGTCGGGATAAAAAGCCTGTATGGATCTGAGCAGACTGGCAATGACTCATCCGATACAGCTGAGACCGGATACCATTGGCTGGTCAAGGTTATTGACCGCTCCCGGATAGGGATGGCCCAGGCGGCTGCCCAGGCCCAAACAGGATTTGAAAAGCGCCTGCAAGCCGCCGTTTCGGAGGAATCAGAGTTGCGGGACCATGTCTGGGCCCGCCTGGACTGGAGTTATCCCGGGGCCGCCGCTGTCCACATCCCCTCCAAACTGTCCGTCAGTCGGGTCAATAACTTGGGGACTGTCCCCAAGTTATTGCAGGCCGGGTACCTGGCGGAGGCGGTCCCGGTGGTTCGCGAGCCCAGGTTCATGACGGCGGCGGCCGGACGCGGGGAAGCGACCTTCAGCGGAGCAGCCCGGGGAGCCATACTGCATAAGGTCATGCAGTTGCTGGATTACAAAGAGGTCGGCAGCAAGGAAGAGATCGAAGGGCAGATGGCCAGATTGGTGGAGCGGGAGATCCTCCTGACGGAAGAAGCGGCCAGCGTGGACCAGGGCAAGATACTAAACTTCTTCCGGTCTGAACTGGGGCGGCGGGTGTTGGCCGCAGACCGGGTCCAGCGGGAAGTCCCTTTCAATTTGCTCTATGATGCAGCCCATGTATCCACGGACATGCCGCCCGGCAGGGAGCAGTTGCTCCTACAGGGGGTGATCGACCTTTATTTTCGGGAAGAGGATGGGCTGGTGCTGGTTGATTACAAGAGCGACCGGGTGACACCCGTTAATAAGGAAGCTGTTATCTCCGGGTACCGGAGGCAGCTCGAATTGTTCAAGACAGCCCTGGAACAGATCCTGGAGCAACCGGTAAAGGCCTCCTACTTGTATCTCTTTGACATCGGCGAAGCCGTGCAGATTGAATAACCGGGCATCCGTAAGGGGGCCCGCCCCCGGGTAAGTGGGGGACAACGAGAAGATGCATTTCCGCCCGATCCAGCAGAGATCGTTTGCCTCCCATGAAGGGAAGGCGGTTCCGGGTAAAGATAAGAATCACCAGATACGATGAAATGTCTGCCCCGCCAAGTAAGTTGAGCCGGGATTGATGGTAGGCAAGCATGCTGTTTTTCACTGCGGTTTAATTTATGTTGAAGCCTTGTAAACATATGACGGATCGGGGCGATTGTGGCAGGAATATCCAACATATTGGGGTAACCGGCGCTAAAGCACCCATAAAATTGTAGTAAAATAAACTGACCCAAAGACTTCAACTAAAAAATCAGGGGAGACAAGCCGAAAAGCAAACATGGATTACGGTAACCATTCGTGACTGTTATGAATTGCCGCCCCATCAACTTAATATTACAAAAGCGTAGTAAACATATATTAAGACGACAGGACCAAAGCCCGAATGTAAGCGAAAAGAATATAATATTGCGGAAATGAAGCAGGAATCTTGAGCTGAAGATGGAATCTTTATATCTGTTATGGAATTTTGATATAAATTATAATAAAATTTGTTTCGTTGCTGGCCTTTGTTTTCATGAGACGACTGCTGGTCAGGCATTTTTGCCAGCCAATATGGATAGATATTTCTTACGGAAGGTTATTTCTTAACCAACCAACCTAAATGCAATCATAATTTCAGTCTATTTACATAAGGGGACCATCGATGAAGAAATACTTGACCGTTGTTTTGGCGGCCATCTTGCTGATAATAAACGTTATGCCGGTTGGGGCAGAGGAACCAACGGCTTTGGCGCCTCCTGTCATCGGGTCGGAAGCAGTGGTTTTAATGGATGCCAGCACCGGCCAGATACTATTCGAAAAAAATATGCACGAACGGCTATATCCTGCCTCCATAACCAAGATCATGACCGTACTGCTGGGGGTGGAGAGGGCCCGATTGAATGAAGTCGTCACCATGACCCACGACGCTGTTTTCAGTATCCCCTTAGGGGCCTCCCATATTGCTTTGGATGAAGATGAACAAATCAGTATGGAGCAAGCCCTCATGGCAGCCATGTTGCCATCCGCCAACGAAGCCTGCAACGGAATCGCTGAGCATATCAGCGGCAGCGTCCCCGCCTTCGCCGCGCTCATGAACGAACGGGCGATACAGGCCGGGGCATTGAATACCACCTTTGCCAACAGCAATGGCCTTTCGGATCCAAGGCATCTGACGACCGCCTATGATATGGCGATGATCACCAGGAGCGCCATCGAGAATCAGCAATTCCGCAGGATTTTCGGAACCTCCCACTATGTGATTAGCCCCACCAATAAACAACCGGAGACCCGCTACCTGTGGGCCGAACACAAAATGTTCGAGTGTGGGCGCTATGAATACGAGGGGGTCATCGGCGGGAAAACCGGTTACACCAGGGATTCCGGCAACACCTTGGTGACCCTGGCACAGAGGGGGGGCCGGGAACTGATCGTGGTGGCCATACGCAGCCTGGATCAGGCTGTATATACCGACACTGCTGCCCTCTTCGACTATGGCTTTGGCCAGTTTAGCGATTGTTCGATAACCCTGCCGGCGCTTACTTCCGCCGACCTGGAGGGAGTCGGGGGAGAGACCAAACAGGCTGAAGCCGCCGACCAGCAGATGCAGGCAATGAACGTCGTCCGTCTGCTGCACAATAGTATTTCCCCGTCTGAGGTCCAGGTCGTTTATACGGTGCTTAATCCCGGCGAATCTACCGCCCAAGTACAGGCAGACCTGCGATTGGCCAATGCCAGCAGTCTCATGTATGGTGACCTGGGTTCCACTATGTTTCAGATCCAGGTGGGTTCCCCAGTGGGGAACACCGCTGTCAGTATATTGTCCATAATCGCCAAGACCGTCTTGATTTTGGCCGCCCTCGCCTTCGGCCTGCGCTGGTTTTTCAAGAGCCGTCGGATGCGGCAGAGGAAAAATAGCCTCAGCCTCGATTCGCAAAGAATTCGTATACCCATCCGCTAGAGATTACTACTGCGCAACTTGCATGCAATCCTGCCCATCCCTTCCGCATCTTTCCAGTCAATCTTTCTTTAGAGTAAATTGGTGTGACATACACAGTAATATTTATTATAATGTACACAAGGAGGTGAAGTGAAGTGGGCGGCACAATTTCAAACGAACTGATTCGCGGCCATACCGATACCATTATCTTGAATATCCTGCGCCAGGGTGACAGCTACGGCTATGAAACCTATAAGAAAATAATAGCTCTGAGCGGGCGCCGTTATGAATTGAAGGAAGCAACCCTCTACACCGCTTTTCGCCGCATGGAGCAAGATGATTTGATCGTTTCCTACTGGGGCGATGAATCACAGGGCGGCCGGCGCAAATACTATCGCATCACCGACAGGGGCAAGGAAGTGTATCAGCGGAATGTAGTGGATTGGAATTTTGCCAAAGGTGTTCTGGACAAATTGATTCAAGGAGGTCTTCAAGATGTCAAAGAATGATGATCCCATGAATAAAAAAGCAACCACATACATTGAAAATCTGTTTGCCGGGGTGGCGGACAGCCAGCAACTTAGGGACCTCAAGGAGGAACTGGTGACCAATTTGAGAGAAAAGACTGCCGATATCAAATCCCGGGGCCTGGATGATGAGCAGGCGTTTAGAGAAGCCGTGATCTCGATGGGCGATTTGAGCGGCCTGGTGGATGAAATGCGCGTGGTCAGACAACATCAGCCGGTTCATTCCGGTTCGGCGCCGCAATCCGCCAATTCGCGCCTGATGACCCGGATTTCCACGGGCGGCATCGTTATCGGGACCTTGCTGATATTGTTTGGATTATACACGTCCACCATGCTCTATTTCATGAGGATGGACGCGGTGCCGGTAATTGGAAGCTCGATCTTCATAGTTGCCGGCGGAACCATATTGACTTACAGCGTATTGACCAGGGAAACCCGCACCAAATACGGCATGAGTGTGTTCCGGGCCTTGTTGTACGCGGTGGCGGCGGGGCTGATCCTTTTCAGCATATTTACGGCATTCACTACCCGTTATGCAACCGGTGAAATGTTCATAGCCGTCGCTTCATTAATGGTGTTTTCCATGGCCGGCATAGGCTTGCTCTTAGTGCTGCTCCTCACCGGAAAGGACCGCCGCAAATAACTCGGCTCCTCCAAGTTATTGGGGGTGAGGTATCGGGTTTCGGACTGTCCTCCCGTTAGTGGCCCCGGTGGTCCTCAAGTTGGTAGTAACGGCACTTCAGATCAGTAAACATGAGGACTTAACCCAAAGCCAGCAACCTGCGGGACCAGCGCCTCTGGCCTGGGCGGGAGTCTTCGCCGGGTTCAGAGTGATATTATATTATAATGAAGGAGCGGCGATGGTTCCCAAGCTTCCTCCGGTTAGAGTGCTCTCGGCCATAGTGATAGTAATGGAAGTCTCCGGCCCGGAGACCGCGCTCACCCCTCAGCCCGAGTTGGCACCTATATTCTGGTAGAACAAATAGGCGATAAACAGAAACACAATCCAGATAAACGCGTATTTGATGATGTCGATCAAACGCAATCCCCCCATCCGGAGCCTCCCGCAAACCTGCTGTCTGCTGCCCGCACCATAGTGATTCCAATATACAATCGATTATACGACTATACAAGATGGAAACAGGGAAACCAGGAAATCCGTCGGTGTTTCCCTCCTAAGATTTTGCCAGCATGGTATAATGGGTTTAGAGAATTGTATATTTTAGGGTCAGTTGATGCGAATGCATTCATACTTCTCCCTCAGTTATCTTCGATTCGCACAGCCGACCGATTTAAAGGCCGGCCTTTTTTGTGGGTTGGATCTCCCGGCGGGGCCGGCCGTGGATCAGGCCAGTGGTATTCCAGGGCACTGAACGACTTTGGTGGAAGCAACATCCTGGAAAAGTCAGCCGCGAGATTCGGGAACAAGACCGGAAAGCAACACGCAGGGGCAAGAGTTGGAAGCAAGTCTTAAGCAACAAAAGTCAATAGCATTAGCGGGAAGCAAGTCCCGTCAATGAAATTCGGCAGCAAGACTTGGCAGCAATAGAAAGGAGATGACGCTCATGGATGAAAAGCTGGCCAAAGAATGCCTGTGCCCCATGTGTCCATCCTACGTTAAATGCGACGAGCCGATAGCCTACTGCATCCCGGAGGTACATACCAGCAAATGCATCAAGTGGGAGAGCGGCTGCGCCTGCCCGGTTTGCCCGGTGTTCGACAAATTGAAACTGGACCGGGAGTATTATTGTCTGCGCTGACCAGGGCAGCGATGTCTGGGGTGGAGAAGGTTGACGGAAGCAGGTCAGGAGCGCACGGCTACAGCCGATGAATGGCTGGGAGAGATCGTAGTCTGTCCAAGTACAAGCTCCTGACGATTATAAGCGCCGGGCGACTACGGCGATGTTGAGTATGAGAGGAGGAGGGATGAAGATGGATTTCAGCCAGGAAACCGACATTCTGGTGGTAGGGAGCGGGGCCGCTGCTTTTTCCGCGGCCATAACCGCCCGCCAGCAGGGCGCCGAGGTCATTATGCTGGAGAAAGCCGCGTTCATCGGAGGGACAACCATGCGCTCGGGAGGCGGGTTCTGGATCCCCAACAACCGGTTCCAAAGGGAAAGAGGCATAGTGGATGCCAAGGAAGACGCGGTCCGTTACATGGTCCGCTATTCATTTCCGCACCTTTATAGTCGCGATGCTCCGCGCCTGGGATTGCCCGAGAACGAATTCCAACTTATCGATACCTTTTACGACCGGGCCGGGGAAATGGTGGATTTCCTGATCTCCATCGGCGCCCTCGATGCCATCCAGGAGATAAACTGGACCGGTCAGCTCCAAGTCGATTATATGGATCACTTGCCGGAGAACAAGGGCATAAGGGGCCGAACCCTGTATTCCCGCAACCGGGAGGGCAAGCTGGGTTATGGCGGAGAATTGGTGCGTCAATTGCGCGCCTGGGCCTTGGACAATGGGGCCGAACTGCTGACCAATCATCAGGTCACTGAAATTGTTCGCAATAAGGCGGGGGAAGTGATCGGCCTGGAGGTTCTGGCCGGAGAGGAAGTCAAGAAATTCCGGGCCCGCCGGGCGGTGATCTTCGGCAGCGGCGGTTATACCCATAACCCGGAAATGATGCTGCGTTTCCAGCGCGGACCTCATTTCGGCGGCTGCGCCGCTCCCACTAATACCGGTGATTTTATGCGCATGAGCGGGGCCATCGGTGCCCAACTGGGCAATACCGCCGGGGCGTTCCGGGCTGAGATCATAGTGGAGCAGGTCCTGGCCGACCCCAACGGAGTTCACAACGTGTTCTATATCCCTGGCGACAGCGTGTTGGAAGTTAACCGCTGCGGCCGCCGCATCATGGACGAGAAGCGTAATTACACCGATCGGGCCATGACCCACTTCATCTGGGATCCGCAACGGGCGGAATGGACCAATATGCTGGTATTCATGATTTATGACCAGCGCACTGCCAACCTCTGGCAGGGATTTCCGCCTTACCCGGTGCAGGGTCAGGCAGCCGATCACATCATATCCGCGCTATCCTGGGGTGAGCTGGCGGACGCCATCGCAGCGCGCCTGCAGGCCCTGGCTCCCCACACGGGGGGATTCAGCCTGGCTCCGGAATTTGCGGCCAACCTGGCCGATACCGTACAGCGCTTCAACCAATTTGCCGCCACTGGCCGCGACCTGGACTTCCAGCGCGGCGAATTCGCCTACGACCGGGAGTGGACCACCTTCCCGCCCACCATACCCGGGGCGGAATGGCCGCCGCCCGACAGCGCCAACTATACCATGTACCCCCTCAGCGCCGCGGGACCATACTACGCCATCATCCTGGGGGCGGGGACCCTGGATACCAACGGCGGTCCGGTGATCAACCACCGAGCTCAGGTGCTGGATGTCAACGGTACAATAATTGCCGGGCTCTATGGAGCCGGCAACTGCATCGCTGCCCCGACCGCCAACGCCTACTGGGGCGGGGGCAGCACACTGGGACCAGCCATGACCTACGGATATATCGCCGGGTTGAATGCGGCCGCGGAGCCATCCAAGGAAGTGTAGCAAAGTCTCGCCAAATGGGCGCTTGCAGTGCCTAAGCGCAGTAATAACTTGGTGACTGTCCCCAAGTTATTGGGGGTCAAGTATCAACAGAAAGGGGATAGGATCATGTTGTGGAAATGTGGAATATGCGGGTTTGTCCATGAGGGCGCCGAAGCGCCGGAGAAATGCCCTAAATGCGGCTTTCCCAAAGAGAACTACGCCCAGCTGGCGGAAGA
>JAAYJY010000204.1 GCA_012522705.1 Syntrophomonadaceae bacterium
AGGCGATGGTTAAGGGTCACGGGATGATCGGGGGGCCGGTCGGCGCGGTTGATCGGGACCGGGGTATTAAGGCCGCTGGCCGGGTCCTTTACATAGTAATAGAATCCGTCCGGCTGGGGAAAATCGAATTCGGGGATTATCTGGAGCCATTCGGGCGACAGCTGCTCCCCTATTTCTATCACATAACGCACCTGTTCATATTGGATATTGTGGCCCCCGATATGCACTCCATCGAAACCCATCCCTTTCATGAAGGCATACATCTTGGCGGCCCTCAGCAACCGTGCCGCCAGGCCTTTGTCCTCCTCCTGGCGCTCCTGGTCGAGCTGGGCCAACAGCGGGTCCGTCACCACACATCCCGGCAGCTGGTTGGCGTTCATCATCCGGGCCGTCCCATAGGGCAGGATATATATATTGCCGATGACCGGCAAGTTGGGCGCACAGTTGCGGACAAACTGCAGAACTTCATGGAACTTTCGGGCGTCGTAGCCCAACTGGGTGACAATGAAAGCGGCCCCGGCAGCTATCTTCTTCTGCAGCTTGTAATATTGCATCATCAACTCTGCTTCAGTGGCTTTGAAAGGTGAAACCACCGCCCCGGCCAGGAATTGGCTGGGTTGGTGCACCAGCGGGCCTTGGGGAGCGAACACCTGCCAGCCCTGATTCATGGCGTCAACCATCTCCAGGACATGGACCGGGTCCAGGTCGAAGACCGGCATAGCCCGACCTTTAAACCCTTCAACGGGGTAATCCCCGCTCATCACCAGCAGATTATGCACCCGAGCCCGGTCCAGAGCATAGAGCTCGGATTCTATCTGGTTGCGGATCTTGTCCTTGCAGGTGAAATGGACCAGTGGTTGGATACCCGCTCCAAGTATCTCCATACCCAGCAACGACGCCGACAGGGCTGGCCTTCCGCCGGGGTTATCAGTGATGGTCAGGGCATGCATCCATCCTTCCCGGGCCGCCTCCCGGGCGGCCTGGATCACATCGGTCTGGGCCTTCTCGCGGGCCCCCCGGCCCGGGACCACTTCCCAGCTAACTGAAAAAGTATCTATGTCGAACAATGAATCCCAAAATCGATTGCTGATTTGCTTCTCCTCCCCCGAGTCGGCGCCAGGGTGGAAACCACCCGGCAATGCCAGTCATGTGCAGCAGTCTCCCGACCGCAGGGCCGGTGACATTTATTGCATTATAACATATACCTTTCGACATATATTATCCGCTGCCGAACCAGGTCCGGGTGCGGCTGGCCTTCTTTTTTGCTATCATTAGGCATAGACTGATGGCGATACATAAGGATGGTAATGATGATTAAACCGATCAAGATCCCTTTTATCTTTGACGGGGCCATGGGCACCTATTACGCCAGCGTGTCCCCTAATCCCTTGAACAGCTGTGAACTGGCCAACCTATATGACCGGGACACTATAATAAACATCCACCGGGAATATATCGGGGCGGGCTGCCAGGCCCTCAAGACCAATACCTTCGGGGCCAACCGATCCAGTCTGGGTTGTGATGCCGACACCCTTGCCGCCATCATCGCCCAGGGTTACGAACTGGCACGGGAAGCGGCGGAAGGAACCGAGGTGCAGGTCTTTGCCGACATAGGCCCACTGCCCTTGGGGGATGACACCGATCACTGGGAGGATTATCAGGAGATCGTCGACCTGTTCCTGTCCCGGGGGGCATCCAACTTCCTGTTCGAGACCTTCAGCAGCGAGGAATACCTGGTCCGCCTCTCCCGTTATATAAAGGACCGGGACCCAGGTGCTTACGTCATGGTATCATTCGCGGTATCCCCGGAAGGCCTCACCCGCCTGGGTAAATCGGGTGGGCAACTGCTGGATATCCTGCTCCCGGTCCCCACCATAGATTCGGTGGGTTTCAATTGTTATTCGGGGCCCTCCCCCCTATTGGAGTACATAAAAACCTTGTCCTTCGGTGCCAAAACCGTCTCCATCATGCCCAATTCCGGTTACCCGGCTTTGATCAACAACCGTACCTTTTTTCAAAGTACCAAGGAGTATTTCGCCGCCCAGATGCTGCAGATGGCCCGCCAGGGAGTGGCTATCCTGGGAGGATGCTGCGGCACTACTCCGGATTACATCCGGGAGATGGCGGACCAGTTGGCTTCGTTCTCTCCCGGTGCGGCGGCCGCCCGAGCCCCCCATGCAGTGACCGCCCCCAAGCAAGCACCGCTGCGCAATCTCCTGCTGGACAAGATGGACCGGGGCGAAAAGATCATAGCGGTTGAACTCGATCCTCCCATAGATACCGATATAGAATTCTTTCTGACCAGTGCCCGCCATCTCAAAGACCAAGGGGTGGACGCCATCACCATCGCCGATTCCCCCCTGGCCCGGGCCCGGGTGGACAGCAGTCTGATGGCCTGCAAGCTGAAGCGGGAACTGGGCATAACTCCCCTGCCCCACCTTACCTGCCGGGACCGCAACATCAACGCCACCAAGGCCTTGCTGCTGGGATTGAATATCGAAGGGATAAATAATGTCCTGGTAGTTACCGGCGACCCGGTCCCCACCGCCCAGCGGGACGATGTGAAAGGGGTCTTCAGCTTCAATTCAGCCGTGCTGGCCCGCTATATAAGCAATTTCAACCAGACTGCTTTTGCCTCCCCATTCAATATCGGGGCAGCTTTGAACATAAACGCCCGCAACTTCGCCCATGAACTGCAGCGCGCCCATAAAAAGATGGAAAACGGGGTGGCCATGTTCCTGACCCAACCGGTACTGAGTTCGACCGCGGTGGAAAACCTGCAGACCGCCCGCCGTGAATTGCCGGTCCGCCTCCTGGGCGGCATCATGCCCATCGTCAGCCATAAGAATGCCTGCTTCATGAACAATGAAATAGCCGGTATAAGCGTGGCCGAGGACATCGTGGAACAATACCGGGGCCTCTCCAAAGAGGAGGCGGGCGCTTTGGCGGTGGAGATTTCAGCCCGATTCGCGCGGGCGATTCATCCCTATGTGGACGGATATTACCTGATTACACCTTTCAAGCGGATCGACCTGGTCACCGCCATCATGGCCCGCATCCGCGCTTTGGACCCGCAGTATCATGGGGGCGGTTCGTGAACACTGTAAGAATCCTCTTTGTTGATAGGAGGTATGCATAAATATACTGGCGTCCACGCTGTCGCTTAACGTCCGCCAGTATATTATGCATACCCTATAGGCGATTCTTTACATTTCCAGTGGTTACTGACGGTTTTCGCGGCACCCCGCCAGGAATCTCGCCCTATCGGGCAGGCTCTTCACTGCGTAATTAGACTCTTCGCTGCGCTCAGAGTGACAATTTAAGATGTCATCCTGAGGCGTTGCCTTAATCATGGCTATGAATACTCTGGTTGCATTCGTTGATTGTGGTGCGGGTACGCATGACAATTCTGAGCGCCGCCTAAAAAAAAGAGAGTTTCAGTCCCCAGACCGAAACCCTCTGTTTAACTGTTTGCTTTTAATTCAAAACTGAGACTGGTGGATTGCAAATTGCCGCCTCGCTGAGCAATGCTCCCAGCTAGTGTTCTACATGTTCTTGATCAATTCATCGGCGAACTGGGAACATTTGACCTCGGCCGCCCCCTCCATCAAGCGGGCGAAATCATAGGTGACCACCTTGCTGGCGATGGTCTTCTCCATGGCCGCAGTGATCAGATCAGCCGCCCCGATCCAGTGCAGGTGTTTTAGCATCATCACCGCCGACAGGATCACCGAAGAAGGATTCACCTTATCC
>JAAYJY010000205.1 GCA_012522705.1 Syntrophomonadaceae bacterium
GCCGGGCTGTTGGGATTCTCGATGGCCGATTACTTCACCCTGCAGGGCGAAACTGAAGCCCGGCAGAGCGTGAACGTCAATTTTTAAGGAGCCTTGTCCATGAATGCCAAAAAAACGGTTCGTCTGGTTCAAATCGGCTGGCTGAGCCTGCTGCTGGGTCTGACCCTGGCTCTGGCAGCCGCGCCGGGCATCGCCTCGGCCCGCTCCCTCAGTATGCAGCAGGTCATCGTCGATGCGGAGGCACTTCCGGATGCATCCCTGCAGGTCACGGAGAGACTGAC
Organism: Syntrophomonadaceae bacterium; assembly: GCA_012522705.1. GTDB lineage: Bacteria > Bacillota > Syntrophomonadia > Syntrophomonadales > Syntrophomonadaceae > PHAA01. The sequence goes on from JAAYJY010000205.1 coordinate 282, forward strand.
CATTAAATTCTCCGGCCAATGGAATGGCTTCTATATCAAGATACCCCAGGGAGATACCCCCATCGCCGACGTGGTAGTGCGGGAAAAAGGGCAGCCCTACACCTTTAATCCCGGGGCTGACTATGGGCCTCCCGGCACCTATCTGCACAAGACCGAGGGCAGCCAGATGTTGATCGACTGGAGCATATCGGCCCGGGATGAGGTTCGCACCTTCGACGTCTCCTACCGGGTCAAAAATGCGGTCAAGATCCATAATGATGCGGCCGAACTCTACCGCAAGTTCATCGGCGAAGCCAACGGCAATCAAATCGCTGCGGTTCAGGTCAATCTCCAACTGCCGGCGGGAGCAGAACAATACCTCCAGGGCGAAGACATTCGCATCTGGGGGCATGGGCCGCTGAATGGCGAGGTAAATTTCGCCGGGTCCGATCAAGTGGTATGGAAAGTAACCGATCTGCCCGCCTATACCTTCGTGGAAGGCCGGGTAGTCATGCCGGCTGACTTGTTCGGGGCCGCCCCGGCGTCAGCCCGCACCGGCCAGAACGCCTTGGCCGCTATCCTGGCCGAGGAGGAGGACTGGGCTCAGAAAGCCAACCAGGAAAGGCTCCAAGCCCGGGGGGAAATGGCTGGCGGAGTGGGGATAATCGGCGGCACCCTGGCCGGGTTGCTGCTCTTGTGGCGTCGCTTCGGACGCCGCCATCCAACCACCTTCGATGGGGATTACTATCGGGATCTGCCCGCTTCCTACAGCCCGGCGGAATTGAGCGTGCTGTGGAATTACAAGAAGATGAAGGCCCAGGACCTGACCGCTACCATACTGGACCTGGCCCGGCGCCGGTTCATTCGTCTGGATCAGGAGAATGTGGCAGTGCGCCGGCTGCTGGGTTCCAAAGATGTGACCACCTACCGGATCACGTTTCTGCTTCAGCCCGATCCGGCGGTGGCCCGGAAGCCCGAAGATACCGTCCTGCAGCCCCACGAGCAGGAGTTGCTGGAGTTTCTCCGCGATGAGGTGGGAGGAGGCCGGGAAAGTCTTTATCTGACCGATATCGAGAAATTCTCCAAGCAGAAGAGTAAAGAGTTTTATGGCTTCTGGAATGAATGGAGCTCCGATCTGATCGCCAGGGTGGAGAAGCGCGGGTTTTTCGACAGCAGCGGTAAAATGACCCTGTTGACCGTTCTGTCCGGAGTAGGTCTTTTCGTATTGGGTGGATTCCTGCTGGAGCATTCGGTGGTGTTAGGGATATCCGTAGTGATCGCCGGTACGCTGGTGCTGTTTATACCACTCCTGTTCAAGCGGCGTTCCGCCTCCGGCCAGGAAGACTATGTGCGCTGGCAGGCCTAAAAACGCTTCCTGCAGCATTTCTCGGAGATGGAGCGCCATGAGATCCCCAGCCTCATCATCTGGGAACACTATCTGGTCTATGCGGTGACCCTGGGGGTGGCCAAAGAGGTGATCAAACAGCTGGAAGTGGTATTTCCCAATCTCCAGGACGGTGAGTACCGTTTCGGTTATGGATGGATGACTTACGGCAGCTACAATGGGATGAACAACCTGTATGGGTCATTTGACAGTATCGGGGATTCCGTCGAGCGGGCCTTCCGAACCGCGGAAAAGGCAGTCAGCAAGGCGTCATCAGGTTCCGGCGGCGGGGGCGGCTTCTCCGGCGGCGGAGGCGGCGGCGGAGGCGGTTCCAGTTACGGCGGCCGTTAATAGGTGCGGCAGGGGGCGTGCCCAGGTTCAGTACCATCCACCTTGGTTATCCGCCTCTCGCTTGATTACCGGTACTGAGCCTTTCCCTGATAAGTCCATCGTTTACCAAGTGCATATACCGAGTACCCTGGAACGGGACCCCGTTTGGTGTGTCTTTCGTCCAGAATCCAGTGTTGCCACTCAGAGCGCAGAGAAGAGTCTCATCAGGCCACGGAATTATCATGCGTACCCGCACCACAATAAACGAATGCAACCACAGTATTCATAGCAATGACTATCAGGGTGTCACTCAGAGCGCAGCGAAGAGTCTCGACCGGGCAATATATGGAGCAAGAATGAATCTGATGATTAAAAAGACAGGAGGCCCAAAACCATGATGTGCCCCCAATGCGGAGCGGATTCGGCCAAGAACATAAACTTCTGCACGGAATGCGGCACGGCCCTGGTCATGACGGTGTCAGCACCGCTCGCAGCTCAACCGGGGACCGGGACGATTGACGGCCAGCGGACCGGAACAAGCAATCTGATCGGCTACTCAGAGCGAATCAACGACACGGCCTTCGCCCGCTACGTAAAAAACAGCCACCGCTGGGCGGCCATGTTCTCCGTGTTTATTGCTGTTGCTGCCGTGGTCGGCTTCTATATCGCCGGCGAGGTGGGTTCGGAGATGGATAACCCTGAATCCCTTCACATCGGGTTCGGAATCGGGGGCATGTTCCTGGCCATCGCCCTTTTCCAGATCATGGGCCGCAGCCGCAGCAAAGCTTGGGATGGGGTGGTCATCGACAAAAAGACCGAGAAGAAGAGGCGTCAGGAGAGATACGGTAATGAAGAGCGCTGGGTCAGATACACCCGTTACACGGTGATCTTCAAGACTGACACCGGCAAGAATTACGAGATCAACGCTGATGATGACGATACCAAATACAATTACTACCGCATCGGCGATCGGGTGCGCTACCATAAGGGACTCAATTCCATAGAGAAATTCGATAAATCCGGGGACAGTATCATCTTCTGCAATGCCTGCGCCAGTCTCAACGACATCAACGATGACCTCTGCTTTCGCTGTTCCTGCCCGCTGCTCAAGTAGCCTGGGTGACAATGGCTGCGGGGAGTAGGGGGCGAATTTTGGCTGCCCACATTCCCAAAGGACCGTCCGAGGCCACCGATAAAATACCGGTTGTATCATTCAGAGGAGCTGAAGGGCGGCGAAGTATCTGATCAAAAAAGATGCTTCGCAAACGCTGAGCATGGCACATTAAGACACTCTTTCAGTGCCTCGGGCTTCTTCCCGCTTTCCCCCAAATGAAGCAAAAGGACCGGGCCCGTGCATCACCGTTAATTATCCTTGACGAATACCACCCGGCCCTGATCGATTCTGGCCAGAAGCACGTTTTCGACCGTCTGGTAAAGCACTCTGCCATCCTCGTCGATTATCAACATCTTGTAAGGCGATTCACTGTCCGGGGCAAATATGGCTGTCAGATAACCCTCCTGAACCTCGAGC
>JAAYJY010000206.1 GCA_012522705.1 Syntrophomonadaceae bacterium
AGGGTCGGAAGCATTTATAGCCAAAGCCCATGAAACGATGGATAAAATTGCCCATTTCAGCAAACCTGTCATTGCAGCCATATCCGGACTGGCACTGGGAGGCGGATGTGAGACAGCACTGGCGTGTGACATCAGGATTGCAGCCGAGGGGACCATTTTTGGGGTACCGGAATCCAATTTGGCCTTATTCCCTGCGGGGGGAGGAACGCAGAGATTACCGCGGGTGGTTGGGATAGGCTGGGCAACCCAGATGATTTTGACCGGTGATCCCATTGATTGCGAAACAGCCTTGAAAATTGGACTGGTAACCAAGATAGTCCCCGGGGACAAACTCATGGAAGAGGCAAAAAGGATCGCAGCCCGACTGGCTGGGAAGGCTCCGATTACCGCCCGTGTGACCAAGCAGTGCCTAATAAATGCAATCAGTACAGATCTCACTGCCGGACTTTTATTTGAACAGAAGGCCTTCTCATATATCTTTGCCACAGAGGACCAAAGAGAAGGATTGGCAGCTTTTCTCGAAAAACGCAAACCGTCTTTCAAAGGCAAATAAAATCTTAATTTGAATTTTGGTTCAGGCAAAAGCCTGGATCTTGAAGTAAACAGCATGAAGGGAGGTACCCGATAATGGCTTTTGGGTTTACTTATAACGAAGACCAACTAGCATTGCAAAGAACAGTCAGGAAGTTCGTTGAGAACGAGATTGTCCCGGTGAGGGCTGCCTACGACGAATCAGAGGAGTTTCCCTGGCCGGAAGTCAAAAAGATGTTTGATTTGGGCTTAAGCTGCATGAACGCGCCGGAAAAATACAACGGTATGGTGTTCGGCAATGTTGGCCTCTGTATGGTGGTAGAAGAATTATGCCGCGGGTGTTTAGGTATTGGCATCACCCCCCTGGCCAACATGCTGGCCTCGGAGCCCGTCCTTTATGGGGGCACCGAGGAACAGTGGGATTACTGGTATCCCGACATATGTGAGGGAGGCAAGCTGGCAGCCTACGCAGTGACCGAGCCGGGAGCCGGATCTGATGTAGCCGGAGTCAGGACTACCTGCAAGAAAGACGGGGATTATTACATCATCAACGGCACCAAGATATTCATCACCAACGGCAAACACGCCAACAAGCTGACCGTCCTGGCCAGCCACGATACCAGCAAGGGCAACCGGGGTCAATCATTTTTCATGGTGGAAGCCGGGACCGAAGGCTTGTCTTATGGGAAGAGCGAGCACAAGATGGGCATGCGCTGCTCGGAGACCTCCGAGGTGATCTTCGACAATGTCAAGGTGCATAAGAAATACCGCATCGGCGAAGAGGGGGATGGCTTCAAACTGGCCATGAAAGCCTTCAATTCTTCCCGTCCCTTTATCGCGTCAGCTTCTACCGGGGTTGCTCTGGGTGCGTTCGAATATGCGCGAGATTATGCCAAGGAGCGTAAGGCTTTTGGCAAGACAATAGGCAATCACCAGGCTGTGGCGTTTATGTTGGCAGACATGGCCATGGATATTGAGGCTTCTCAGTTGTTGTGGCAGAAGGCAGCCTGGCTGCTGGACGAGAACCTGATGGCAGCTGATCTGTCGGCGATGAGCAAATGTTATGCCGCTGATGCCGCCAATCGAGTAGTGACCGATGCGGTGCAGATTCTGGGCGGGTACGGCTTTTGCCGGGATTACCCAGTAGAGAAAATGATGCGCGACGCCAAGATCCTGCAGATATTTGAGGGAACCTCACAGATACAGCGGGTTATCATCGGCAAAAGCGTCCTGTCTTAAAGGTTGTCGGGATGTTTTGTGAAAAACCAAAGTCCCGGTTAACTTCTAAAGTCATGGTTCAATATTGACCTGCTCTTGTGACCTTGTCTATACAGGCCGACCACAGGAGGTGGTAGCCAAAAATTATAATCATTGGGTAGTGGTGAGTTTTTCTGCATGGTATTGCGGAAAAAGTTACTGAATCGGACTATTGAAAGAGAGGTATTAAAGTATGGAAAGGACTCTTAAGTTAACACCCGAACATGAGATGTTAAGGACGACATTCCGCAAGTTTGTAGACAATGAGATCGTGCCTAATTATGCCCAATGGGAAAAGGACAAGATCGTACCCAGAGAAGTATTCAAAAAGATGGGAGATCTCGGATTTCTTTGTCCTTGGGCAGAGGAAAAATACGGCGGCGTTTCAACCGGATGGGCCAAAGGGAACCCAGTACCCGATATTATTCCGGACATGATCATGATGGAAGAACTCGGTTGGAGGTCTGTCATAGGAGTATTCTCGCATTTGCACAACTTCATGACCTCCCCCTACATCGATACTTATGGCAACGATGAACAAAGGGAAAAATGGCTGCCGGGGCTAGTCAGCGGAGAAAAAATCTGCGCTATTGCCATGACGGAGCCTGGTACCGGTTCGGACTTGGGAGCGGTTCGCACGAAGGCGGTCAGAGACGGGGATGATTATATCATCAATGGTTCCAAAACATTTATATCCAACGGTGTTCTGGCGGACGTAGTCATTGTAGTCTGTAGAACTGGTGAAGGTTACAAGGGCCTTAGTCTGATCGTGGTGGAAAGAGGTACTTCCGGCTTCGAAAGGAGCAAACCAATTCCCAAAATCGGATTACACCCTCAAGATACAGCTACCTTGTATTTTGAGGACTGCCGCGTACCGGCTGCCAACTTGCTGGGCCAGGAGGGCGATGGTTGGGGTCAACTGATGTCCAAACTGCAGCCGGAAAGACTGTGTGGTTGCCAACTGTCCACCGCCATGGCGGAAAGAGCGGTTCAGCTGGCAGTGCAGTATTCACAGGAACGTCAAATATTTGGGAAGTCCCTGGGCAGTTTCCAGAATACCCAGTTTGTTTTAGCCGAATGCGCGACCAAGGCTCAAATTTGCAGGACATTTACAGATACAATGATCGTCAACTACATGAACGGGCAGGATATCACTCAGGAAGTAAGCATGGGGAAGTATTGGGTATGCGAAACGGCTATTGAAGTAGCCTCCAAATGCTTGCAGATATTCGGGGGTTATGGATACTGTGAGGAATACGAGATTTCCCGGATCTACGATGACAGTCGGGTCTTCACGATTCTGGCAGGTTCAACGGAGGTTATGAAATTAATCGTCAGCCGTGGCCTCGGGGTGAAATAATTGCCTAGGTAGAGCATACTCCCTTTAATTTAGGCAGGAGGAAGTATAGATGAAATTTAATCTGACTAAGGAACAAACATTGATCCAGAGAACCGCCCGGGAATTTGCTGAAAAAACCGTAGCCCCGCTGGTTGACAACATTGAAGCAGAACACCATATTCCCATGGAGTTATTCACCAAGGCAGCTGAACTTGGGCTTCTGAGCATACCATTTGCTGAAGAATACGGAGGAGCAGAAGGAGGTTATGATGGCTATGTGCTAGCGCTTGAACAGATCGGTAAAGTCTCATCCTCCGTTTCCATGGCTATAATGGCTCATGTCTTGGGGATGTCAATTATAGATACTTTCGGTACCAACGAACAAAAGCAAATGGCACTACCGCCTGGATGCAGGGGCGAACATCTAACCTCGTTTGCATTCACAGAGCCAGTAACCGGTTCGGATCCTAAACAGATTACATCTACCGGCAAAAGGGAAGGGGACTATTATGTCCTAAATGGAACCAAAAGATTTATAACCAATGCTGCCTATCCTGGATTTATGGGAGTTGTAGTACGCGAAGTGGACAGCGGCCAGTTGACCACCTTCATGATTGATAAAAGGCTGGAAGGATATACAACCTCAGAACCCTGGGAAAAAATCGCTATGAATGGTGGCCAGCTGCTGGATCTTTACTTCAAAGACTACAAAATTCCGGTTGAAAATATGATGGGCAAAGTTGGTGATGGATTTCATCACCTAGAAGCAGGGGTTGGTTATGGCAAACTAGGGATATCTGCCTTTTGTTTGGGTTTGGCTGAGGCTGCTTACGAGGCCAGTTTGGAATATGTTACCCAGAAGACTCACCGGGATAAACCGATTGTTAAATTCCAGGCAATTCAATTGATGATCGCTGAGATGTATCAAAAACTAGAAGCAGCCAGGCTGATTCTGTATAAAGCGGCCACAGATGCCAACGTAAATTCCAAAACAAATCAGGCTCATTTTGCCCGAGACTGTGCAATGACTAAAGATTTTGTTTCAAATACAGCCCGTGAAATTGTAGGGCTATGCATGGATATTCATGGCTCATATGGTCTGATGAAGGACTATAAAGTAGAAAGAATGTATCGCGAATCGATTATGATGCCACAGATAGAGGGAGTACGCCATATTCAAAAGATCATCGTAGCCAACTCAATATTGGCTGATTACAAATGATAGCCACAAGCACCAACCCCGAACACCCATTCGGAAGATAATACGAATCTGATACTTCCTTAGGTCTATTGGGTGTGTCTTGAAACTCAAGTGAAGTCCCAATATAGGCAAAACAAACGGTACTTTGAGAGGGCAGATGGCCGAAAAAGATTACTTGCCCTCTCTAACATTTTTATTCCACTGCTGTTCGGAAATTCTGCCGCAAACTTTTGCCATTATATGTTTGCTGATTTAGGGGCAGAGATCGTTGGGAGGGGGCGCACAAGTTGGGCGTATAATCATCGGCAAGAGGCAATTGTCATAAGGTTTAGATCCACAACTGAACTCCACCGTAATTTATAAGGGGGATTTGGATATGGACTTTAAGCTTAGTAAAGAACAGGAAATGATAAAGAAAGCGGCTCAGCAGTTTGCCTCTAAGACTATTTTGCCTTTAGTGAGGCAGCTTGAGGAAGAGAATAAAATACCGCAAGAGGTTTGGGATGGGTTGGCTGAGTTGGGTTTCTTTGGCTTGCCTTTTGACGAAAAGTTTGGTGGTGG
>JAAYJY010000018.1 GCA_012522705.1 Syntrophomonadaceae bacterium
CCGAGACCCTTTCCATACTAGATGTGCTGGTCAACAAGATCGGCACTGAGGCTATCGCAGCCAAGGTGGTCAATCCCATGACCACTATGAAAGCGGCCTGCTATTACGGGTGCCTGCTGGTACGGCCGGTCGAGCACACTGGCTTTGACGACCCGGAAGACCCCCAGACTATGGACCAGATAATGAAAGCTTTGGGCGCCGACCCCATCGATTGGTCCCACAAGACCGAATGCTGCGGGGCGGCCCTGGTCACTTCCCGGCCTGACGTGGGCAATCCGATGCTGTACCGGGTATTAAAAGATGCCAAAGAATCAGGGGCAGAATGCCTGGTCACCGCCTGTCCGCTGTGTATGCTCAATTTGGATATGCGTCAGGCCGCGATAGAAAAACAGTTCGGGGAAAAACTGGCTCTGCCGGTCTATTACGTTACGGAACTGCTGGCCCTGGCCTGCGGTGACCAACCCAAGCAGGTGGGGCTGGAGAAACACTTTGTAGAAGCCAGCGCTTACTTGCGGACTATCGAGGTAAGAGGAGCCGAAGCCCGGGCTGCCGCAGAAAGGGCCGCCCGGGAAGCCGCCGAGAAAGCTCGGGCCAAGGCCGAAGCCGCTGCCGCTGCCAAGGCTGCCGCCGCCGCCAAGAAAGCTGCCCAGGCAGAAGCGGCTGCCAAGGGCCAGGCTGCTGACGGTCAGGACGCTCCAGCCAAAGAGGCGGCAGCAACCAAACCAGCGGCCAGCGGAGATGCCGACCAGAAGAAGATCGCTGCTTTCATTACCGCTTTTAATAAGAACCCGGACAAGATGGCAGCCAAATTGGTGACCGACGAAGCCCGGGCAGGCATATTGGTTTCGATTTTGGATGACAAGAAAAAGAGCAAACTGGCCAGCCTGATGGTTAAAGACATGGAGATGGCCAAGAAGGCAGCCACCGCATTCGTACAGCAGGAACTAAAAAAACAGGGTGAGTGCCAGGACTAAACCGCGACGATGTATAGGGCGGTATGATTATGTAGTGGGTTTTAAGTCAACCAGGAGGGAGAAGAAGAGATGAAGAAGCGAGTCGGTGTATTCGTTTGTGAATGCGGTACCAATATCGCGGCAACGGTCGATACGGTCCAAGTGGCCGAATTCGCCAAGACCCTGCCGGGGGTGGTGTATGCTACCAATTATAAATATATGTGTTCCGATCCAGGCCAGGATCTGATCCGCAAGGCGATCGAGGAACAGAACCTGGAGCAGGTGGTGGTGGCCTCCTGTTCGCCCCGTATGCATGAACATACCTTCCGCAAGGCTACCTCGGCCGGGGGACTTAATGCCTACATGATGGAGATGGTAAACATCCGCGAGCAGGATTCCTGGGTCCACCATGACAAAGGCCAGGCCACCGCCAAGGCCAAGTCACTGGTGCGGATGGCGGTAGCCAAGGCCCTCAGGAACAAGCCCCTGCAGGTCTCCACCGTGCCCATTACCAAGAAGGCTCTGGTGATCGGGGGCGGCATCGCCGGCATGCAGGCCGCCCTGGATATCGCCGAGGGCGGGCATCAGGTGATCATAGTGGAAAGAGAAGCCTCCATCGGCGGGAAGATGACCCAGCTGGACAAAACCTTCCCCACCATGGACTGTGCCGCCTGAATTGGCACCCCCAAGATGGTGGCTGCGGCGCAGCACCCTAACATTGAACTGATGACCTATTCGGAAGTGACCGACGTGCAAGGCTTTATCGGCAATTTCAAGGTTACCGTCAAACAAAAACCCAAATATGTAGATTGGGAATTATGTACCGGCTGCGGCACTTGCATGGAAAAATGCCCTACCAAGAAGATACCCGACGAGTTTGATTTCGGCATGGGCCAGCGGACCGCCATTCATTTGGTGTACCCCCAGGCGGTGCCCGGCAAGCCCTATATAGATGCGGTCCACTGCACCAAACTGACCAGCGGCAAGTGTGGCATATGTGAAAAGGTGTGTCCCACCGACTCCATCAGGTTTAATGACATGCCCGTCTTTAAGCAATTGGAGGTAGGCGCCATCGTCATGGCCACCGGCTATGACCAGTTTGATTGGAAATCGGCCTACGGCGAGTATGGCTATGGGAAATACCCGGACGTCATCAGCGGGTTGGAGTTTGAACGATTGCTGTCCGCCGGCGGGCCTACCGGGGGACAGATCAAGCGGCCGTCCGACGGCCGGGAACCTAAAAACGTAGCCTTCATAAAGTGCGTGGGTTCTCGGGACGACACCAAAGGCAAGAGCTATTGCTCCCGGGCCTGCTGTATGTATACCGCCAAGCACGCTTATCAGGTAAAGACCAAGATCGAGGACAGCGAAGCCTATGTCTTCTATATGGATGTACGCACCGCTGGCAAAAACTATGAAGAGTTCTATCAGCGGGCCTTGAATGCCGGGGCCAAATATATCCGGGGCCGGGTCAGCAAGATCTATCCCCGGGGAGATAAATTGATATTGAAATCGGAGGAGACCCTGCTGGGTATGCCCATCGAAGTAGAAGCCGACCTGGTGGTCCTGGCATCAGCCATGGTTCCCGCCGCCGGAGCGGTGGAGTTGGCCAAGATGGTGGGGTTCTCGGTGGACAAAGACGGTTGGTTCCAGGAGGCTCATCCCAAGCTGCAGCCGGTGGAGACCTTTGCCGCCGGGGTGTACCTGGCCGGCACCTGCCAGGGACCCAAGGATATACCCGATACCGTGGCCCAGGCCAGCGGGGCAGCGGTCAAAGTATTGGGGCTGCTGTCCAAGAGCGAATTGGCCACCGAACCGATGGTGACCGAAGTGGACGTAACCAAATGCTCGGGCTGCGGCCTGTGTGTGCCGATCTGTCCCTACACCGCCATTTCCCTGCAGGAATACCGGGAACGGGGCGGACACGGACACGGTCCCTTTACCCGCCAGGTGGCGGAGATAAACAGCAGCTTGTGCCAGGGCTGCGGCGCCTGTCTGCCCGCTTGCCGGACCCTGGCCTTAAACCTGAAGGGTTTCACGAATGACCAATTGGCAGCGGAGGTGGATGCACTATGTCTATAGAGAACAACGCGGCGGGCTGGGAGCCCAAGATAATCGTATTTGCATGCAACTGGTGTTCCTATGCGGCGGCCGACCTGGCAGGACTAAATCACCTGGAGTATGGCGCCGATGTACGTATAATCCGCACCCCTTGTTCGGGCCGGATGGACCCCATGCAGATCCTGCGGGCCTTCAACCGGGGGGTGGACGGGGTGCTTTTATCCGGCTGACACCCGGGCGAATGCCACTATGGTAGTGGC
>JAAYJY010000207.1 GCA_012522705.1 Syntrophomonadaceae bacterium
ATCCCATTGGACAAATTGAATCGCATCGAGCTGATTGCCCTGGTGCTGGCGGTAGCCTTAAAGAAAAGCCAAAATTCGTATTAAACTGTATTCATAATTATACAAACCTGTATTAAAATTGGACACTCAATTGGGTCGGATCAGGCCGATGTATATCAGGACAAACAACGAAATAATTTCATAGCAGTAAACGCAGTACGCGTCGGTTCGGTTTATATAGCCCTGGCCGCCTCCCGGTGAGCCAGGGCGTTTTGTTGGCTCCGTCTAGAGTTAAAGGGCCCTCTGATTGGCATTACAGTCACACCAGTTGTGAAGACAGGTACCTGCTGAGCGGGAGAGCCCGGCTTGGGAGTGAAGGTTATTGGCGTCCGTTTCCTCTCCAGGGGTCCGGTTCCCGCCCGGCCCCCCAATCAGGCCGATAATTAACCTGACATGCTGGTGGTCAGGCGGATTATTGGGCGGGGACTGTTATGCCTTGAGCTTCCCGTTTATAATTAATAATAGGCTATAGTGAATTAAACAGTCTGTACCAAATGACAGTGAAGCGAGGGGTGGAGAGTAAATGGTCAAGATCACCGATAACATCTATTTTGTCGAGGCGCCCAACAAAGCCCGGTTCCCCTACTGCCATTGCCTACTGATAGCAGACCAAAGGCGGGTCCTCATGGATAGCGCCTGTGGCGATGAAAACATTCGGGAATTGCTGCAGATCCCCATTGATATTATCGTCAATACCCATTTCCATGAGGATCACATCCTGGGCAATTATCGGTTTCCCGACGCCCAGGTGTGGATGCATACCCTGGATGCTCCCGGAGCCCGTACCCTTCCCCGGTTCCTGGAATATTACGGTTTCTCTGATTTCGGTGGGGACGCCATCGGCCAGGACTTTATCACCGGCATCGATCTGCATGCCACCCCGGTCCACCGGGAATTTGAGGACGGGGAGATCCTCGATTTCGGACGCACCCGCATGCAGGTCATCCATACTCCCGGTCATACCCCGGGGCATTGTGCCTTCTATGAGGAGGAGAGCGGCTTGCTGTTCACGGCCGACATCGACTTGAGCAGCTTTGGGCCCTGGTATTCTCACCGCTGCAGCGATATCGATGATTTCATCGTGTCCATCCGCCGCTGTGCCGAATTGGATCCGCGCATAGTGGTGTCGTGCCACAAGGGGATAATCACCGACGATCTGCCCAGGCGTTTCCAAGCTTACGAAGAGGTAATCTATCGCAGGGAAGAAGAAATCATCAAAGCCCTGGCGGTTCCATCTACTGTGGAGGAATTAGCGCTCCAGCAGATTATCTATGGCACCCAGAATACTCTGAACGACCTGCTCCTGTGGATGGAAAAGATGGGGGTGCATCAACATCTTAAGAGGCTGGTCAAGCATAACCGGGCGGCCCAGGAGGAGGGTCATTACTACCTGATCTAGCCGAGAGCCGGACTGCCCGTTTGGTTGGTGGCGGTCAGGGCGATTATATTAGGAAAACAAACGGCCTTTAAAAATGCGGTCTGTTTAAACCGCGTTCTGGTGGGTGTTGACTTCGATGTATTCAGCTATTCGGCGGGTCCCTGTAAGTATCAACAGGTTGTTGGTAGAGAGAAATAAACCGCACATTGTTGCGCGGAAACCAGTCGCCGAGATAATAGCTCTGATCGCCATTGTTGCGAAAGCTCCGGACCAGGTTCTTGACAATCACGCAGTTGATTTTACCTTTCTGGATGTCCGCCAAGAGCCTTTGGAAGTTTTCGCGTTCTTCGTCCGTCGTGCCGCTCACGCCATCGTCAACATATTCGTCAACGTAAACGTATTCGTCGCCGTCGTCCTGCTGTTCGAGAAAGTCGGTCAGGATAAGCCTTTGATGGGTAATGCTTTCCGATTCGTCTTTCCCCCGTTTGTCCCGTGAGGCTTGTCCATTAAATCGGCATGGCGAATAAGCCCGGAGCGGGCCGGACTTTTTGGCGGGAGGAAAATGAAAAAGAGAAAGCCGGGTTTACGCGCAATGGTAAGCCCGGCTGTAAAAACTATCGTATCAAGCGGTTCGCTGCCCGCGGGGCTTGCGGCTATCTTACGCATATTGCCCTATGCGGTGCCCGCAAATGTACAAGGTCTGTTTCATACACGAAAAAAAGCCGCCGGTCAAAACCGCGATTCCGGTTTCAGACCAACGACTTGCTTCGCATGAAATGATTTTCTACTGCTTCGGCTCTCCCTTGGTTCTGTGCGCCTTTTTGCCGGAGGATGGCTCAGGCTGTGTAAGCGGCTCCCGAACCGGGGGCTTTTTATCAAAGGGGATTCGGAACATGCGCCCATAATCCCGCTGGGCTTCCAGTTCGCATTCCGCGATCAGCGGGTTGAACGGTTCATCGGTCGGCTTTTCCTCTCGCTGCGCGTCCGTTCCCGTCGGTAAAGGGGTGAATATCCACCAGCCGCCGGTGGGCAAAAGCGGCGAATAAAACCGGGTGCATACGGTCTTTCTTTTCGTTCAGTCGGGCGGTAAAGTCTTTCATCAGCGCGGGGACTTCCTCCGGCGCCGGCGGCACATATTCCGTTCCGGTGATGAATACCTGATGACTGCGATAGCGCCCGGCCTGTTCACTGTCAATGGCGTTGTAGAAAAGAAAATGCAGCTTGCATATCATTTCTTCGGTAAAGACGATTTCTTTCGCGCGGGCGGCGGTCATTTATTTTTCCGCGGTTTGCATCTATCCTTTTAAGCAGGTGGTTCAGTTCCACTTCATCACCTCATCTCACTCTATTATTATACCCTTTTCCATGGAATTGTAAGATGCTTTGCCCGTATTACAGGGGACAGGAGGACCTTTGTTTCCGCTTCCCGGCACAGTTTGCGCCGGTTTAAACCGTGCCTTTTTCGGGACCGTTTTTGCGGGGCGCGTAAATCCGCAAGCAAGGGCAACTATGGCCACAGTCGCATATTTTTGCTTGCTGGGGCCGGCCCCAAACTCTGTTACTTCGGGCCAACTTAGCCCGAAGTCGTGGCGCTTCGCGGCTTGGCTGCGTCATGTCGCTATCGCTCCCTTTCCTTATTTTTCTGCGCGTCCGTCAGGCCGAGCAGATGGTCAATGTTGGCCTTCACCAGGATAAGCTCCTGCATATCGTTTTTGGCCGCCCGGTATTCCCGGTAGGCGGTCCTTTTTTCTGCCGCCAGCCGCTGCCGCTCCTGTTTCAGCGAATCCATTTTTGGAAGCTTCGCCCCGGCAAGCAGGATAGCGGCGGCTGTGCATATCCATTCGGAAATACAGAAGATGAAGTACAGAAATGCGACGAGGACGCTTAAGTGTGGGCGGATACTATCATATGGAAAAACTCATGGAATAACCATCAGGTTTGGGGCTAAGCCAATTCAAAGGCTTTCTTGAAAAGGTAACGACAAAAGCGTTACAATATTGTTAGAAGGAGCTGATTAGCGTGGAAAAGACTACGACTTTAAACTTAAGAGTTCACCCTGACGTAAAAAGAAGGGCCGAGGAAGTCCTTTCACAACTCGGTATACCTATGTCCACAGCGATAGATATTTATCTGAAGCAGATTTCAATGACCGGCGGAATACCTTTTGCTGTAACTCTGCCGAAAGCACCGGTTTCCGTAAATGCCGATATGATGACAACGGAAGAAATTCATGCGAAGTTAAAGGAAGGATATAACGATATCGAAGAAGGTAATGTGCAGGATGCATCTGCTGCGTTTCGGAAATTTCGGAAGACACGTGCATGAAGCAGTATAAGATTCAGATAACCGACATGGCACTTTCCGATATGGAGGAGATTTATAATTATATCGCAGTGCAGCTACAGGCACCGGAAGCGGCCATGAGACAGTATAACAGAATAGCTGACGCAATCGAAACTCTTGATACGTTCCCGGAACGCGTGAAGTTAATGGAGGCAGAGGAAGAACGTGCGCTGGAACTCAGGCAAATGCCAGTTGATAACTTTGCTGTATTCTTCCATATCAGAGAAGATCGGGTATTCATTACAAACGTTTTGTACAGTGCCAGCGATATAGCCAGGCGTTTACGTGATTCGGCCTCAGGCGGGGGAATTTGAGCCGAATAGAATAAGGAAAAATTGCTAAGCAAAAAAGGATATGAGCAATAGATTACAAATTATCATTTTTTTGTCCGGGCATGAGCACAATAAGAAATTGAGGGAGCGAAGGCAGGTTGCCGACGCTCCCTATTCCGTTACAGTTCTACCACCGCCGTAAGCTGCTTTAGCACATCGGACACCCGACCCCACAATTCGGCGTAGTCTTTTTGCAGAGCCGCAGGGTATACGCCGTAGGTATTGGCATGTATGGCAACCTGGTTCAAGTTGGCCGCGCACCTGCGTTGCAGGGAAACCAGCTCCCGGACGGGAGAGAGGTTCCAGTTCCCGGCTCCGTTTGCGCGGGGGCATGTAGTCCCGCAAATACTAACGATAACCGCCAAAGTAGTGCAGACGGTTTTGCCGTAAAATGAAGCAGACGAAAGACGGCGGCAAAAATCCAGACTGTCAAGGGTTTAAGGGTGGAGATTTACCTCGTCTTTGAGGGCAACATACCTCTGATTGAGGATTTTCCGCTTGGCGGTCAGGTCAGCATATTCCTTTTTCCATGCCTTTGTCGGCAGGGCATTTCTGCCGTTCATCACATCTTTAAGGTAGGTATTTGCTGCTGTGAATAAAATCTGTTCGCTTTCCGTCAAAGTCTTTTTGCCCTTGTACTTTAAGTAGATCCTGAATCCGTGAAACAAATCTTAATAACACCTCGAGAATGGAAGCAAGATACGGTAAAATAGAGCAAATGGGGAATAATCCACATTTAATATATTCACCCGAGGTGTTAAGCTCAAAATTTACTATCGAATATATTGACCTTGATCTGACCCCCAGCGGAGGCTTGCCACTAGTAGGTTATTTACTGGATAAATCTTGATTTCCGGGCTGGAAAGACCCACTGTCAGAACGGGACCGCCGCCTTTTTGGATGACACCTTGCGTTATGCGCAAATGACCAGCAGTACGCCGGTATTGGTAAGACTGGATTCCGGTAATGACAGTGGCGACAACATTAAGGTTTTTCCTTCGCATTTTGGGACAGATGACAGTTCAAATGCCTGGCAAACTGGTACCATTGAAGAAAAAAGCCCAGAGAAGGCGGCTTGGAACCGTTATCCAAAACCTTATCACAATGGCCGCGATAATGATAAGGCATGCCCGACAAACCAAACTGCGATTCAGACGCAAGGATA
>JAAYJY010000208.1 GCA_012522705.1 Syntrophomonadaceae bacterium
AACCGCCCAATCGATCAGCAGCAACATCATTCAAAACCTAAATCCTACTGATATATCCGAGTTCATCCATGTTATGCTGGCAGACAACCTTAGCTCCATCGAATTTTCCCCCCGCCTGGTACAAAACGTGGAGGACGTGGTCAAAGAGCTGTACAGCGAAGACGTCGTCCGCCTGGTGCTGGATTGGGGCATAGCTTCCACCCGGGGCGAAGAATTCGAACGCAGCATTAAACGGTTGTTGACCAGGGCCGCGGCCGATTACTCCAATCAGGGCAACTTCATGCGCCGACTGGGTAAGGGATTGGGGGAAACCCTGGATATGATCATCTTTGACGATGCAGCTGGCATCATCTCCCGGCGTCTCAACCATTTTCTTATCGAGCTGAAAGCCCCCGACAATCATTTGCATATCAAACTCAAGCGGGAGATCGAAAACCTCCATTTGCTGGACCCCGAGGCCGCTTCCTCCTTGCTGGGTGAATCAGTCAGAAAATTTGTCGGTACCGAGGCTGGTATCAAGGCCACCAATGAACTGTTCGCGGCCGTCAAGAACCAACTGCTCCGCGACACTGAGCAGGGCATGCCCCTGGTCAGTTACCTGACCAGGATCATTCTGCAGCAAATAACCGCCATCCAGCAGGATGAGGCACGTAAGGCGGAAATGGATGTCTGGCTGAAGAAAAAAATCATTAGCCTGTTGGAGCGTTATCATGCCGTGATCGGACGGATGGTCCAAGAAAAGCTGGAGAGCCTCAATGATGAGGGACTGGTGGAGTCCCTTGAGGACAAGGTTGGGGACGACCTGCAATGGATAAGGATCAATGGCACCGTTATTGGAGCCCTGGTGGGTATCGTCCAATACCTGGTGCTGCATTCGATCTAGACCGTTTCAGTGTTGAAATGAATGAAAGGAGGCATTAATTTTGGAAAAACCCTATGGACGCTATGGGGTAGGTTTGCTGATCGTTCTAGTCGGGGCCATCGCCCTGCTCAACAATTTCGGTATCACCGCGGTGAGCCTGGGATGGTTTCTCAATCTGGTGTGGCCCTTGCTTTTCGTAGCGGCCGGGATCAATTGGATTACGCGGGGCAAAGACGGCGATAGGATTCAGTTGGCCAGGCTGGTGACCGGAGCGGTGCTGGTGGCAGTGGGGGTCCTGTTCTTCGGCGCCAATGCCGGTCTTTTCGATTTGGACCAAACCAGCTTCTGGAAAGGCTTCTGGCCAGTGATCATCATCCTGATCGGAATCAACGTCATGTTCAAAAACGAACACAATATCGGCGGCAACACCGCCATCATGGGCGCGGTGGACAAGACCAAGGACTCCTGGGAATTAAGCAGCGGCGATTATACCGCGGTGATGGGCGGCATCGACCTGGATATCCGCAAGGCCCATTTCACTGATAGGGAAATCACTCTTAACCTAACCGCCATATTGGGCGGCATCACCGTAACCGTTCCCGAGAATGTGGCCATCACCTGCCAAGGGACCGCCATACTGGGTGGGGTCGACCTGCTGGGCAAGGGATCCGGGGGTATTGTAGGCAATGCCACCTTGCAGACTGGTGATCTGCAGAATGCCGCTCGGGTACTGCATCTAAGATGCAATTGCATCATGGGTGGAATCGAGGTCAAACGCTGATAGGCGGGATTGGTCAAATGTGTTGGTATCGACTCAGAATGGGGGGGAACGAAAATGAGGTATCTGCCCAGCGGAACGGCTGAGGGCTTGGCTTACCTGCGTTACCGGGAAACGCTCCGACCGCCGGAGGAAATGATCTGCAATGATTACCTGGCCTATCATTTCGCTTCCTGGTGGACTCGCATGGCAGCGGTAATGACGCAGCCCCTGCCCAATAGCCTGGTAGAGTGGTCCATGGAGTTACAGGGGTGGGGGGTAGTGGGTTTTATCGCCGCCCGCACCCGGATGTTCGATGATTTCGTAGAGCAACAGGTATCCGACGGCATCCAGCAGTTCGTGATACTGGGCGCCGGCCTGGATTCCCGCGCTTACCGATTTGCCAAACAATTGCGGGGTAAAAAGACCTTCGAGGTCGATCACCCCATCACCCAGATCGAAAAGAAAGCACGAGTGACCACAGTTTTTAAGGGCCTTCCCTACGATATCCGCTACGTTCCGGTGGACCTGATGAGGGACGACCTCCTCATGAGCCTGCTGAAAGCAGGGTATAACCCCACTCTGCGCACCTTGTTTACCTTGGAAGGGGTGGCCATGTACCTCGATGAGGTTACCTTACGCAAGGCCCTGACCTGCGTGGCCGCCAACTCCGGCCCCGGTTCCAGCCTCATCTTTGATTATGTCTACCTGGCCGCTATCGACGGTCGCATTTGGGGACGAGCCATACAACATATGAACTTTCTGCAGTATTGGTTTGATGAACCAGTGCTGTCGGGCATCGAGGCCGGGGAGGCGGAGAACTTTGCTCGCCGCTGTGGTTTCGTGCAGGCAGAGGAATTTACCCCCCAGCGCCTCTATGATATGTACTTTAAAACCGTGGTGCCTAACCGGCCTATGTCCGATCTTTTCGCAGTGCTCGTCGCCCATAACCGGCAATAAGCGCAATATCAGTACAAGCCCAGATTGAACCGGCCTTCCAGGCTGGCTTAAATCTGCCCGCAATCCTTATACTGTGTGGGTGGGCTTTGCGATCCAGATCTGCCTGCCGGCGGGATTTCCTGTTTATAAATCTCCGGCCGCGGCGGCGGGACTACAGTTCAAGAATCGGCCGGACAGGCTGCAAAAAGAAAAGGGACTATGACATTTCGAGCCGGTCAGCAACCAGATGCTTATGTTATTATAGACAATAGTCGGACCACACCTTTGAACGAGGCTTAATAATGGATGAAAACCAACGCCAGGCCGGAAACGGTTTGGATCCCGAGC
>JAAYJY010000209.1 GCA_012522705.1 Syntrophomonadaceae bacterium
GCCTGCAAAACAGTACTCTGAAAGACTGAAACAGGTGCTTTCAGACCCCGCTTATTATTTGTCTTTATTGGAAATTGGAAAGAACAATTTGAAAAGTGGGAAGGCGTATGAGAAAAGCAAAACAGCAACTGAGAGCCTTTTGAGCATCCTAGCTGTGCAACAATCAAAATTGGATATTGTTGTTGAGTATTTGCTATCTCAATGCCAGGATATCACCCATCTTTCCTTACAAAAAGCACTGTATTATGTGCAGGGCTTTAATAAAGCGTTTTTTGACAGCTTTATCTTTGAGGAAGACTGTGAAGCTTGGGTACACGGTCCTGTCTATCGAGACATTTACCGGCGTTACAGTGGATATTGTTATGATTCTATAGATGGTGTTGAAGAACCTGACATATCTTCGATGCCAGCAGAAGAAAAGGTTCTGTTAGACAGCATTATTAGAAACATATGCTGTTACAGCGGGAAGACATTAGAGTCTTTCACACATGTTGAAACACCCTGGATATCTACGCGTGGGAATTTACCATCTGAGGCATCAACTAACAGAGTTATTCCTAAACAAATCATTGGAGAGTATTTTACTTTGGTAAAGGATAAGTACCGCATGTTGACCCCTGCAAATATTAAAGACTATGCGCAGGATATGTTTTCTAAGATTTGAAATCTGGCTTTTCCTTATCAAATAAAGAGGGAATTATGAGGGAGTGTTTGCTACAGGACCAGTATAATAATAACATCGAAAGATTTAGAAAGAGCCCTCGCGGAGAGACAACCGCGGGGGCTTTTTGTATGCCAATAACGAGGTGAATCTTAATGCCCTTTAAGCCCAAACGACCGTGTTCTCAGACTGGTTGTCCTAAGCTGACAGACGGCAGGTTTTGCGAGGAACACGCTAAAGAAGAGGCAAAATCGATCTGAATATCTCTTGGCCGAAATTCGTAGTGAACGGCAACTGGACGATTAATTTGAAGTAGATTTGAATATCGTACCGGCAGGGCTTTAGGCCCTGCCGGTATTTTGACTTTTGGCGGGTATTTTAAATACTTCTTGATGTGTTGGGCACCAATCACTTCCCAATATAATTGAGAAGCACCGTAGGGATAATGACGCCAGGCAAGCTGCCCGTTCAGGGGCGGTGGTCCCAATGAATGGTTATTTTTCGTGTTTCCTTATTTCATACCAAAACGGAGTTGATAAGGAGGAAAACCCAATGAATAACCGTTTGCTGCTTCCGCCCATTGTCTTGCTCATGCCGGGCCCTTGTTGATGACAGTCATAAGGGGTTATAATCCATGCATGAGCGATGCCGATTTAAAATATGCCCAACCTCCCCGAAAACGCTCCCGGCTGAGGCTGAGCCTGGGCCGGCTGTATTATACCGGACGCAGATATCTGGATTGGGTCTTCTCCAGCCGGCAATATGCCCGCACAATACAACCCGACGCTCGGCTGCCGTATACGGTCGCGTCGCATCAAACGCCTATTTTAAGACAGTTGCGCAATGTAGATATGCAGCTGCAGTATAATAAGAGGGCCAATCTGCAACTTGCCTGCCGTTGTATTAACGGTTTGGTTTTGCAACCGGGGGAAACCTTTTCCTTCTGGAAGTTGGTAGGCAAACCCAATGGCCGGAAAGGTTATCTCCAAGGCATGGTATTGTGCAACGGTGAATTCTATCCTGGTATCGGCGGAGGATTGTGCCAGCTCTCCAATCTGATCTATTGGATGACTCTCCATACTCCACTTACGGTTACTGAACGCTGGCGGCACAATTACGATGTGTTTCCCGATAACAATCGCACCCAGCCGTTTGGCAGCGGCGCCACCGTTTCCTACAATTACATTGATCTGCAGATCAGAAACGATACCGGCTCTGCCTATCAGCTGCGGGCGAGGCTGAATGACCAGTTTCTGCGCGGGGAATGGCTTAGCAGCCAGCCCCTGGTCAACAGCTATGAAGTATACGAACGGGAACACATTATAAAGGCCGAGTGGTGGGGGGGATATACTCGTCATAACGTTCTTTTTCGCAGGGTCTTGGACCTTAACGGCCAGGAAGTGGGGGACGAATTCATCTGCGCCAATCAGGCAATCATGATGTATGCGCCGCTGCTTCCATAATGATGTCCCCCGGCTGTTATTGGGGCAAACGGTTAAGGCTGGCCTGCACCAGTAGCCGCATGGTTATACAATAGTTGCGCTCCGCCCGGGAGGATGCGGATTGGATACGCAATGAGAAATCGAAACAGTGACATAGCCGAACTTAATCGAGGAGGGAATTTATGAATAGAAAACGGTGGATTGCCATGGGGCTGGTTATTCTGTTACTGGTAGTGTATATGCGGACTCCGGTTGACAAAGGTGTATCTACAACCGAGGGGATACCTTTCCTGAGTTCAGAATCGTACAGTACCGCGACGTATAAAAAGGGCGGGGGAGACAACATTGCCCTGCTCCGGGTAAATGGCGTCATAATCGACCAGGGGCAATCCTTCAGCACCGATACGGCAGCCTATAACCATCAGTCTTTTCTCCGGCAAGTTGAAGAAGCATTTAAGCGGTCGGACATTAAGGCGATAGTTATGGCAATTGACTCCCCTGGGGGAGGATTGTACGAGAGCGATCAGGCCTACCAAAAGCTTATGCAGATGAAGGAACAATACAACAAGCCTTTGGTGGTTTCCATGGGTTCGATGGCGGCTTCGGGGGGCTATTACATAGCTATGCCGGCCGACCAGATCTTTGCTGAACGCACTTCCTTGACCGGTTCCATTGGGGTAATCATGACTTCCTACAATTATCAGGAGTTGGCTGAGAAAATCGGAATTCGGGAGGAAGTTTTCAAGAGCGGGGAGAACAAAGATCTGCTTAATCCCATGCGCGAAGCAACTGCTGAGGAAAGAAGGATCATGCAGGGTATCATTGATGAGAGTTATGGTTTGTTTGTTGATGTGGTAGCAGAAGGCCGAAATATGGATACCCAGACGGTCATAGGCCTGGCCGACGGCAGCATTTATACTGCTAATCAGGCGGTGGGGGCCGGTTTGATAGATGGGATCGGCGATTTGGATGCTGCCATTAAAGCCGCCGGGGATATGATTCAGGAAAGTGATCCCAATGTAATATTTTTTAAGAATCCTCCCGGGTATTATATGAACTGGCTGCTGTCAAAACTGGCGCCCCAATTTGACTTGTTGGGATTACAAGAAAATATGCAGAACAACAGTATTCCCAGAGCGATGTTTCTGTATCGTCCATAAAGGAAGGGGGGTAAGCCATGAGTGAAATAACTGAATCCCATGATTTGATCCCGGAGATTAGCGGCGGGGGAGACCAGGCGTTTTGTCTGGCCGGCTTCTGGCCCCGTTTCTGGGCGTTTTTAATTGACATAGCGGTGATCGGCGTCAGCAGCCAGGCAGCCTTCGGGTTGGTGTGGCCCGGCGGGCTGGAGAACAACACGGTGCAGGCTTACGTGTTGTATAATAGCTTGTTTCCAGGTATTTGGGGAGTGGCCTATCTGATTCTGATGACGGGGTTCTATGGACAAACGCTGGGGAAAATGATCATCGGCATTAAAGTCATACAAACCGACGGAAATCCGCTGAACTGGCCGACTGTAATGATTCGTGAGCTGGTGGGCCGGATCCTGTCTCAACTACTGGGTACCTATCTGGGTTATCTGTGTGTGCGGTACACCCACGCAAACAGGCGGTGCATGATCTGATAAGTGATACCTGTGTCGTTTATGACCCTGACCTGCAGCGGAGCAGGTGGATAAACATACCTGGTCGCCCGTATTCCGGTGAAATTGCCTGTGCCGCCGACGGGCAGTCATGCCGTTGAAAGCGGTACAGGCTTCCGCTCATATTATGAGAGATGACGGGGCGATGGTAGTGTGGGGCATAATAAAAATGCATCTAATCCAAAGGATTGAATAAACATCAGGTTTATCTTATCGAGAAACGGGAAACGAATATATTGGGGCTTGCTGTTGCCTTTAGGGGCACTGTTGGCGTATATTGGCTCGCTATTGCCGGCCATCATTGAGAGGCATTATTCTACCGCTTTTTACCGGGTTATAATTGGCGCTCTCAGTTCGGCCAGCGGTTTATTTTCGTTTTCCCTGGCAGAAATCCTGGTCATCCTGCTGGTTATAATAATCTTACGGGGATTTATCAAATGGCTGGGAGTAATATTAAGGAACAAAAACTCCGATGGGTCATTCCCGGTCCAGCCCCTGCTCAACCTACTCGCATTCGTCAGTATGCTGTATTTCGCCTTCATTCTTCTCTGGGGACTCAACTACAGCCGGCCCAGTTTTGCGCAAATAGCCAATTTTAATGTCCAACCAGCTACGATCGGTGAATTGGCCGAGGTATGCGAAAGCTTGATCGAGCGGACCAACCAGCTGCGCCTGGGACTGGAGCAGGATCAGAACGGGGTGATGCGATTGGCAGGCGGAAAGGCTATGGCACTTAAGAACGCGGTTGACGGCTATGAACAAGCCAAGGACGTTTATCCGCAATTGGGAGGCGAATTCGGTCCGCCGAAAGGAATACTGCTAAGTAAACCTATGTCTTATTTGGGCTTTTCCGGGGTTTATTTTCCATTTACAGGCGAGGCTAATATTAACATGGCGGTGCCGGATGCCATACTGCCAAGTACGGTTGGCCACGAACTGGCCCACCAGCGCGGTTTTGCCCGGGAGGATGAAGCCAATTACATCGCCTACCTGACCTGCAACCTGAATCCTGATCCCAGCTTCCAGTATTCCGGCAATCTGCTGGCGGTGATTATCTCGATGAATACGCTCCGCCAATACGATATGGAAAGATTCCTGCAACTGCAGGCCATGTACGGTGAAGGTATAAGAAATGATCTGGCTGATTATGCGCTTTTTATCAAGAAACACGACACTATAATAAGAAGGTTGAGCAGTGCTGCCAACGGCCTGTATGTTAAAGCGAACCGGCATGCGGATGGAGTCCACAGCTATAATCGCATGGTAGACCTATTGATTGCAGAATTTCGCTATAGAGGCCGACTAGCACCACCC
>JAAYJY010000019.1 GCA_012522705.1 Syntrophomonadaceae bacterium
GATTACCATATGTCATGGAAGGTTATCAACAGGTCGTTTAATAGTGGCGACAATCATAACTTTAATTGAGGGTATCCTTTACAGCTCTGTAGGCAACTCTGTGAGGGATACCTTTGTCGTGTATACAATCCAATGCTATAATATAGCAAACTATCTGTGGTTACCAAGGGTCGATCATCCACTCTTGTGGCATGAAGGGAGAGGATGCTATCTCTATGAAGAACGTACTGAAATGGGGTGCTCTGTTGGTCGTACTCGGTTTTGGGGCGATGCTGTCTACCAAGATTCCCGCTCTGGGATTGGCAGAGGCTGGATTTTGCGGCCGGTGCCATGCCATGGATGTGCAGGTGAGTACATATCTGGAGGGCATCCATGCCCAGGATGCCAATTGCGGTGACTGCCATGATCCGCACGGACTGGTAACCGGAAGTTTATTCGCTACCTATACGGGAATGCGGGACGTCTACCGGGTGGTCACCAACACTACCCCGGTGGAAATACGGGCCACCAATTTATCCAGGGAGGTGCTGCAGGACAATTGCCTGCGCTGCCATGCTGATGTCTTGGGATATATCGGTGATACCCGCGAAGATGGCGGCTGGCATTGTTTCGATTGTCATAGGGACGTAGTCCATATTAAATAGGTGAGGAGGGTGATGATATTTGCAGCCGGACAAGATAAAGAAGTTGGTCATAGTCACAGCGTCGGTACTGGTGGTGGCTTTGGTGGCAGTAATATATTTTTTCAACCGCCATAATAATATTCCCGTTTTGGAGATACCCAAAGTGGCAGTGACCGGCAACACAACTATTTCCGAGACGTGGGCAGGATTCTACCCCTCCCAGTGGGCCAGTTACCTGGAGAATTATGCTAACACTGAAAAACCGTCTCATTATGATACCAAGCCTTATATGAAGCCCATATATCATGGTATTGGATTCTTTGCCGAGTATAATGAACCTCGCGCTCATACCTACACTATCGAAGACATAAAAGCCATCGATCCGGCCCGGACAAAATCGGGGTCCGCCTGTTTTACCTGCAAATCTACCCAGGTGCCGGAGCTTATGGAAAAGTACGGAGCTCAGTACTATCTGATGTCCTTTGACCAGATCAAGGACGAGGTAACCGAACCGATCGGCTGCGCGGATTGCCATGACTCCGAGACCCTTGATCTGCGCCTGTCCCGCCCCGCCCTTATCCAAGCCCTGGAACGGCAGGGGCGTGACGTTAACCAGTTGACCAAACAGGAGATGCGCAGTCTTGTATGCGCCCAGTGCCATGTAACCTATTATTTTGCCCCGGGCACCAAGGAGCTAACTTTCCCTTGGGATAAAGGTGTTAAAGCCGATCAGATTTATGCATATTATGATGAAAAGGGATTTACCGAATACACCCATGCGGATGCCGGCTCGGGATTGATCAAGGCCCGCCATGCCGAATATGAGACGTTTATGGACAGCACCCATGAATCAGCCGGGGTCGCCTGTGCCGATTGCCATATGCCTTATGTCAGTACCGGCACCAGCAAGATCAGTTCGCATGTATGGCAGAGCCCATTGAATAATATTAAGCAGAGTTGTACCAATTGCCACCAGAATGGGGAAGAGTGGCTGACGCAAAGGGTAGGCACGATCCAGAGCCAGACCATACACACCCAGGAACTGGCTGGCAATGCGGTGGTGGAAGCCATCAATGAATTGAAGATCAGCCGTGAGGCTGACAACGTAGACCAGGCCAAATTGCAGGAAGCCATGATCCTTCATCGTAAGGCTCAGTGGTATTTGGATTATGTAATGGTCACCAACGGTTACGGATTCCATAATCCAACCGAAACCCTGAACAATCTCAGTATAGCTATCGACAATGCTCACAAAGCAGTCGATGCTGCCAAAGCCGCCCGGGGAACAAGTTAGGCTTGTACAAAACACAATGAAGTTGAGGGGTTCGATTCGTGCCGGATAAACAGAACAAGGGAAATAGAAACCTGCTTTCCTGGTTAACCTCTATGAGATTCGCCATTTATCTGTTGATATTGGTCGGTGCCGTAAGCGCCTTGGGTACGATTATACCACAAGGCCAGTCACCGGCCTTTTATTTGTACACCTATGGCAATGGGACCGGTGCTGTGATCAACCTCCTATCGCTGGGCAACCTGTACCAGGCTTGGTGGTTTTCCTTGCTCATGCTCATCCTGGGCTTGACGATCCTGATATGTTCCTTCCAGCGCTTGCGCCATGCTCGTTCCCTGGCTACCGTTGGGTCCCTGGTCTTTCACCTGTCCATCGTGGTCATCCTATCCGGGGCGGCCTGGTCTCTGGGATACGCCCGCAGCGCCATGGTGGAGGTAGCCGAACAGCAGACCGTCGCCCTGGCTGACTATGGATTTGGGTCAGGACAGCTCACCCTGCATTCCTTCGTCATAGACTATTACCCTGATCTTCAGCCGCGCCAATATATCAGCGACATCAGCCTGACCGGATATGAGCAGGGGGATCACCATCTGAAGATTAACGTTAATAATCCTCTGCGGGCCGGTAATCTCAAGATCTACCAGAGTAACTGGGGATGGATGCTCAAAATCAAGCTTACCACGAATGGCTGCTCCACGCAGGTGGTGGATGTTAAAGACTATGACGTTTTCCCGCTGGGGTCAGGTGAAGACAATGCTATCCGGGTCGTATTCCTACCGGACTACGCCGAAGACCAGCATGGGGCTTTCAGCCGCACCAGCCAGCCCAACGCCCCTTGCCTGGGGTTAAGCCTTCTGCAATCAGGCCGGGCAGTGGATATGGCCTTGATGGCTCCCGGTGAAGAGGCACAGATGGGCCAATACAGCTTTACATTCGAGGACTTTTCCTATTACTCTGGCTTGCAGCTCAAATATGATCCCGGGGTAACCTTGGTATTCGCCGGTTTCATACTGTTACTGCTCGGTCTGCTGGGCCGTTACTGGCGTCTACTTTTTTCCAGGGAGGGAGATTAGCTTATGGCAGAAAAGCTGTTTATGGTGACCTTTGTCATGCTGGTCTTGGCGGTGCTGATTAATCTGGCCCGTTTGTGGTTGCCTGTCAGCTGGCTGGATAAAGCTGCGCCGTTGCCCATGTACCTGACTGCAGCCTGCCTGCTGGTGATTCTGGCCTGGCGGACTGCCGACTTAGGACGTCTGCCCCTGGCCAATATGTATGAGTTTTCCGTTTTCATGGTGTTCGTAATCTTACTGGGCTACTTTTTTATACGGCGCTCTTTGACAGCCGTGGAGTTTGATCTGGCCGTTTCCCTGCTGCTCACCTTGCTTTTTGCCATGCTTGCTTCTCTACCTTCCGACCTGCGCCCCTTGATGCCGGCTTTGCAGAGCCGGTGGCTGACGGCCCACGTGGCGACTGCCATTATGGCTTACTCGGCTTTCGCCATCGCCTTTTGCCTGGGGATCATCTACCTTTCCCGGACCAACCAGGAAGATCCATCGCTTAAGGTAATCGACCGCCAGGTATACCGATTGGTTGTGTGGGGTTTCGTCCTGCTTACTCTGGCCATCATCACCGGGGCGGTGTGGGCTGAAGAAGTATGGGGCAATTGGTGGAGCTGGGATCCCAAGGAAACTTGGTCTCTAGTCACCTGGGTGGTGTATGCTGCTTATCTGCATGCCCGTCGGACCAAAGAGTGGAGGGGGCGGCGCAGCGCCTGGCTGGTGGTTATCGGTTTTCTAGTGGTTCTGTTCACTCTCTATGGGGTAAGCATTTTGTTGCCTGGTTTGCACAGCTATGCTTAGCCCTGGCAACTGGAGATGTAACCGTGCCGGAGGTTCCAGGCTGGACAAAATATTTAAGCACCGCTAAATGCAGAATTGTCTTAGAAACGGTGAAATAATATGAGCCTCTCCAGTAGGGGATGCTTCATTCTGCGCTGTTCTATCCTCGCCATGATTTTCACTAATTATTGCCATATATGATTTGCCCAGCATATACTGTGAGTGAACGAACGTACACTCGGAGGACATATGATGCCGATTCCTGAACGGAAGCAAAGCAAAGAACGACGACAGCATCTGCTCCGCTGTTCGCTGCAGCTTTTCATCGACAAGGGTTATTTCAATACCACCATAAGGGATATTATCGCCGCCTCTGGAGTTGGCACCGGGACCTTCTACAATTATTTCGTCGATAAAGAGGATGTCCTGAAAGCTCTGCTGGAGGAATTCGCCGAACAGATCATAGCTGGCATCAGCCAATATTACATGGAGGAAGAAGACTTATATGAGCGATTCGTGGAGACCAAGCGGATTACCATGGAGATATTTGCCCGTAACCAGGAATTGTCTGAATTGTACAGCCGGGTGGCCGGTGCCAGTGAACCGATCGATCAATGCCTGAAAGCTTTCGAAGACAAACTGATCGGGTTCTATTCAAGAAACATCGAATATGGGATCCAGCAAGGCAGGTTTAGAAATGTACCAGTGACCCCGGTGGCTCACTCGATTCTGGCCACGGAGAAATTCCTCCTCTACAAATGGGTGGTATTGAAGGATATCAGCAGAGAAGAGATGGTCGCGATGGTGGTGTCATTCCACCAAACCCTGGCTTGGGGGTTATTAGCCGACCAATAGATAAGAGCGGAGAAATAAGGTTTTTCAAGAACTCGAAACGAAAGGCGGGGATGCTCACCAGGATGCCAGCAGACAAGAACAGTCACCACTAGTGTGATATTTTAAAAAGGGAAAGGTTACTGATAGGTACGGAAGCGGCAGCCGAAGGTTTTGTGGGGGAGGATGATGATAATGAGGCGGATCAATCCGGAACACATCAAGGGGATAATCGAGATGATTAACCAGGGACCCTATTTTGTGCTGTTGAACATGGTGGTCACGGATTTGGGTATAGGTTACTGCCGGGTGGAGTGCAAACTGGAGAACAAGCATTGGAATCCTTTCGGCACGGTACATGGCGGTGTTTATACCTCACTGATCGACACCGCCGCCTACTGGGCATCCTATTGCGAAATCGAAGAGGACGCCGGATACACATCTCTGGATGTGCAGGTGGATATGCTGGGAGTCGCGCAAAAGGGGCACCTGGTGGTGGAAGGCAATCGTATTAAAGTAGGGCGCAGTGTTTGCAAGTCGGAAGCGGTCATAAAAGACACCAGCGGCAGGATTCTAGCCCACGGGACCTCCAAGCAGTTGGTCACTACCGGCGGCATGCAGACTATAAGCCAGGCGGCGGCTTCCATGGGCTACATAGCTTTGCCGCCCAAATTCATCTATACCGATTAGGTTATCCGCTGAATACTTGGATATCAAATAGTTAATATGGCCCCACTGCTACGGAATGGCTAACTGGGCCCCGGCATCAGTCGGGGCTTTTAAGGTAAAGGCTTTCAAAAACGGCAAGTGACCCAACGAATAGGCCAAACCAACGAGGAAGCCGTTATGATGGGCTGTTGGCAACATAGATGTCCTGATGGTTGCAGACTATGGTTTGGTAACTGCCGTGGACCTTGAGGTGGAGCCGCACCTTGTGGCCCCAGAGGCGGGCTATATATTTCAAGGTTTCATAGGCATGTTTCAGCAGCAGTTCCCGGCCATCCTGTTCCTGGGCCAGATCCAGGACGTTGCCGGCACCGATGTCGATCACCTTTATCACCGGCACCCCGTTCATACCCACATTGGTCAACAGGGTGTCACGGATCTTTTCCCAGCCTGGTTGGTCGGATACCTCGGTTACCACATAGTTGCTGCCTGCTTTGCGGTACTGGAACAGGTTAAGCTCCCGGCACAGTTCCTCATCCAGATAGCGGCGGATAAAGGACACATCCCGTTCCTGCTCACGTATGCTGAAGA
>JAAYJY010000210.1 GCA_012522705.1 Syntrophomonadaceae bacterium
GTATAATGGGGTATTAAACGAGTCCAAGGTCAAGTCCGATGGGGTGACAGCGGCCGGAATGGTGAGTGCGGCCCGCATCCAGGAGACCAGTGCAGGAGAACGGGTAACAGATCTGGGAGATCTAAGCGCAGACTATTTCGAGCCCGATAAAACGCCTACTTCTGGGGGAGTTTTCGCGTTAACCGGCGGGGGAAACGATCCCTATGAGGTGAGCTGGACCCCCACGGTGGGTAAATACGACCAAATTGAGCAGACGCTCACAGAAGGTGTCTTGTTTGAACTCAGTGATGGCACAGCAGGGCCGTAAAGGATTAAATATATTATCTGACGTCAAGAGGTTGGCATGCTAATAATAAAGATACTGGTACTGATCGCATCATTGTTGATCGGGTCTTTTCTAAATGTGGTGATACATAGGATGCCCAGGAGGGAATCTCTGCTGTGGCCGGGGAGTCACTGCCCTCAGTGCGGGACCCGGCTCACCGTCCGGGACCTGTTCCCCCTGGTCAGTTACCTTGTCCTGGGTGGCCGGTGCCGCTATTGCAGGAATCCTATCTCCATGCGCTACCCGGTGGTAGAGCTAATCACCGCCGTCAGCTTCCTGTTGATCTATTTGGAATGGGGAGCGGGCGGGCAGACCCTGGCGGGTTGGATCTTTACCGGTTTCTTGATAACCGCCGCCTTTATTGATATCGAGAACGGCATCATCCCGGATAGGCTAACCTATTCGGGTATGCTTGCCGGACTGGTCCTGTCGATGGTCACCATCGGGCCCAAGTCCTCGCTTATCGGCCTATTGGTATACGGTTCCTTTATGCTGGCCACCGCCCTCATCTCCAGAGGAGGGATGGGTGGAGGAGATGTGAAGATGGCGGCTGCCATCGGGTCCTTCCTGGGGTTCCCGGCATCGCTGCTGGCTCTGTTCCTTTCCTCCCTGCTGGGGGGAGGCTGGGCTGCAGCCTTATTGATAAGCCGAAAAGCTACCCGCAAGAGCGCCATCAAATTCGGACCTTTCCTCTCACTGGGCGCCTGGTTGGTGTTGGTTTACGGCCAGCAGCTGATCGATTTTTACCTTTCCCTGTATTGATTCTTTCCTGTTTTGGCCTGCACGGGTGGTCACCGTTATGGACATAGAGACCATCTCACCCCCTGCGGTATGCCCTCATCATGAGCATTGGGAATTTCCAACCTGCTGCGGGTTGCTCCCATTGTGGAAATAGGAGCCATCTTGTCTCTTGGTGAGCCTGTTTGCATCCCAATCATGAACGCTACTATATTTGAGAATCGTTTCGCCATCTACTTGGATTTGGAAGGACACCAGATATGCATGCTCTTTCATCAGCCCGTGGGGAACAAGGACAGTCCTTGTTAGAAGTGCTGGCCGTCATGGCCATCATGGCATTGATGGCGGGGAGCCTCCTGGCTGCATACGCACCGGTTTCGGCATGGGCTCGGATTTCCTGGCAGGAAACCGTGGCGACCAACTATAGTTTCGCGGTTCTGGAGGGCCTGCGAGCCCAACCCGGCTTGCTGGATGAGGCCAACCATGGATGCTCGCCTGAAGAACTAGGCTTTGCCGGAGTACCGTCGGGCAGCGACTGGGAAAGTCCGATCATCGAGATGACCCCGTTAGCGGATAGCCCCAATCTATATGAGGTTTCGGTTATTGTTCAATGGAACATGGGAGAGACCGACCGAGAGGTGCGCCTGGATACCTTGATACGGAAGGAAGGGAGGTAAGGCATTTGTTCAGGGCTCAACAAGGTGCGACTCTGGTCGAGGTTCTGGCCGCACTGGCCCTGGCCTCCTTATTGGTGACCGGTCTGATGGCCTTCTATGATTCGGCGGCCAAGGGCTATGTAGGGTTAACAGCGGTAACCGACCGCCAGTATACTGTTCGCACCGCAATGGAACAGATAAAGGCCGATGTTTGCAGTGCTGCCAGCGTACAAATATCTGCCGATGGATCGGTTTTGCATCTTACCGGCACCGACCAGGAGATAAGGTTTTATCATCAAAATGCCACGTTATACCGGCGTTTGACCACCAAAAAGGGGACGACTACCATCCCTATCGCCGACAACGTCAGCGCAGCGACTTTTTGCGGCAGCGGGAAACTGGTAGTAATCACCGTAAGCAGCGGGGAAGGCAGTGGCTGCCGCACCTTGACCACTGCAGTAAACACCCGGTTATGACGCGGTCCAGGGACGGGAAGAAGGAAAGATAGATGATGACCAAGATGAATCGCGCAAGGGAGAGGGGAAGCCTGATGATAGTGACGCTGATGGTCTTCGTCATCACGGGTATCCTGGCGCTTTCGCTCCTCACCACCGGGATCCTGGAATTCCGGAGCAGCCGTTGGGACGGTAGCCTTCAACAGGCCCAGCAGGGTGCCGATGGTGCGGTGGAATGGGGGTTGGAGTCCATCTATTGGGAATTGAATCAGTCAGAATATCTGGATGCGCGTGAACTCCCCTTGCAGCTGGTCTGCGGAAATACCGGACTGGATATCGGGCTCCAGGAATGCCAGGCAGTATTTGGGCCAGTGGTCAAGATCAGCGAGACTGGCACTGAGCCCAAACAGTGCGTCTATGGCTTTACCGTCTCAGCCGATTACCGCGGTGCCGGCAGAACGGTGGAGGTAGAGGCGACTTATGGCTTTTCGGGTGGTTATGAAACCATCCGGGAGGATGGAGAGCTGGAATTTGTCCCCCGGGTCTATCTAGACCGAGGACAGATAAGTTCTTACCAGTACATTTTTAAATAGGGAAAAATCATTGCGATGACCCTAGGGATGTTTCCATCACTCGTGCTGGGAAGACGCTTGTTCAGATGAGTACCACAGACTTTGGACTTGTTTTTGTCTATCCATCCAAGGCAAGACGTTTTAGCATATGGCTTTGGACAGGATGGGCGGGAGGTGAAATAAATGTTCAAACGCCATTGGGATGCCGGGCTGGATTTCGCCAGCGGCCAAGCCCGGCTGGCCTGGGTAAGAAATAGACGCCGGGATACTAAATTGATTGGATTTCAGAGCATCAGGATGCCGCCCGGGCTGGTTGAAGCGGGCACCATGACTGACCCAGTCGGGGTCGGAGACGAATTACGGGGATGGATTCAAGACCTCGGTCTGGTTGGTAGTCGGACTGTGGTTGCAGTGCCTGGCCCACAGGCATACATGTGCCGGATTACCATGCCCCGACTCAGATGGAGTGAACTGAAACAGGCAGTGTATTACCAGGCTTATGAATTCCTGCCCATACCGGTGGAAGAGACAGCCATGGACATATTCCCCATTCGCCGCTTCCAGGACAGCCAGGGGAAAAAGGTGGAGCTATTCTTTGCCGCGGTGCGTCAGCAACAGGTCGATGATATGATTCTGGCCTGTACCCGGGCTGGACTTAAACCGGTGGTGATGGAGATCGAGCCCTTAGCCCTCCGTCGGGCCTGGGGAGGGGATGTGGCCCAAACAATAATGTTATTGCAGACATCTTCGGCCCATCCATATCTAACCATTTTTGTTAAGGGTGTGCCCATATACCATCGTTCATTGACTCTGGGTGCTATTCGGGATAGGCTATCCGAGCTCCAGGAAAGCTCGATGTTCTCCTCTCCGGCTATGGCCGGAGAAGGGCCCGACGGTTCCGGTGTTGATCTGGCAGCGGACTTGATAGAACAGGTGCAGGATGCGGTGGATTACTGCAACCAACACCATGAAGGTACCCCGATGCAGTTGGAGGGCTTGATTTTGGACGCTGGCCTGGGAATGCCAGGATTAGAGAGCCAGTTAGCCCAGGGGCTGAATTTACCGGTCGAGTTGGCTGGGCAGCGGGCCGCAGCCAGGATCAATGTGCCCGAGGGCTTGACCAGCCAGCAGCGGCATGAATTGGAGCAGGATTTTGCTCTGGCTTTGGGATTGGCGATGAGGAGGTGAACTCTTGGGGGACCCGATTGAACCGAGAATCAACTTTATCCAGCCTGGAAGAGCCCATTATCGCCTGCCGGTCATAATTATGTCTGCTCTGGTACTGGCTGCCATACTGACGGGGTGTTTATCCGGGTATCGCTCTTACTGCTCCCAATTGGCGGTTAAGGACGCGGAAAATAACCGACTGTGGCAGGAACTGGAGCAGACCGGACTGCTCAGCCGGGGATTGGCTGAATTCCAGGATATGGAGAGGGATACTGAGGCCATACGGACAGCCATCGATTCGGTGAGCCGGAATAAGCGCCCCCAGGCGGCTCTGCTGGAAGAGATATACCAAATGTCTCCACCGGGGATGGGCTTAAAGGAGATCCAAACCAGCCATGATCTCATAACCATAACCGGTTTTTGCCCCGATTACTATACCCTGGGCGGACTCCTTCTGGCTGCCGATTCCTATCCCTTTTTCGGCCCGGTAAGAAATGTTACCTCCAGCCTTTCCAGGCAAGGAATCGGGCCCATCGAATTTGTGCTGGAGGTAGAGTACAAGGGGGCTGAGAAATGATCCTTTCCCGACGGTAACTAATTCTGATAAGTATCTTGGTATTGGTTGCCGGTGCTTACCTGTTGGACTATTTTTGGCTCCAACCCCTCACTGCCCGCAGCAGCCAATTGGACGCCGCCAGCTTAATCTTGCAGAATCAATGGAAACAGAATGAAAATGTATATGCCCGGTATAGCAGCACTGATCAACAAAAAGAAATAATTGCCGCCTATGGAGCCATGCGCGCTCAGGTACCAGAGGAACCTATGATTGCCAATATCATCGAATTTATGGAGTCAGTGGCTAGGGAGACCGGCACCGTGGCCTGCTCGGTCCGTTATGATGCTCAGATTGAGCCTCAGCGGGCGGCAGCCAATCGGGATAATGAAGTATCCCTCCAAGCAATCAGATTTATCATCAATACCAGGGGCTCCTGGACAGGTTTATTGACCTTCTTGCAGCGCATAGAGGCCGCGCCGCGCCTGTTAAACATCACCAGGACTCGGATTAAGGCCGTGATGACAGACCCACTGCTACTCCTCGACCGGGACGGAGAAGGGGGTCAGTCCATACCGGCAACGGCTGAATCACCACAGTCGTCGGTCCTGAATGCCCCAGAACCGGACCTGTATGAACTTGAGATCGAAGTAACAGCCTATTACCGAGAATGATCCGTCCTTCTGCACCAGCGTAACCGACTGGCAGGCACCTCTGCTATGCCCCCGGTTTGCAACCAGTCTAGGGGGTGCCCGGGAGTCCGGGGGCAGGAATATTTAGACAGTTGTAGAGCAGAATAAGAATATAATAAATCTAGGCAGGTGCGCTGTATAGACCGCCCTGTTTTAGGAGGTTACCCATGTTGGACCGGGATCTGATGATGGCCGTGTTGGATACTGCCCTTAAGAAGGGGGGACAGTTTGCGGAGATATACATCGAGGATCGGAAGACCAGCAATATTCTCTGTGATGATGATCGCATTGAGAAGATAAACAGCGGCCGGGAAATAGGAGCGGGAATCAGGCTCATAAAGGAGGGGCGGACCTTCTATGTATACACCAATGATCTTTCCAGGGAGGGGCTTATCAGGGCCGCTGCTCTGGTCAGTCATGGTGTTGACGGGTCCTGTCCGCTTTCCCGCCCAAGTGTGGAACTTCGCTCCATCGACGCCGGGATGCCAGTCAACTTTCGACGCTGGCCCCAAAAGGTCGATTTGGCTGAAAAGATAGACTATGTGCTGAAGGCCAACCAAGCCGCCCGCGATTTGAGCGATGAGATCAGGCAGGTGACAGTGGCGGCCGGGGATTTGTCCAAACGAGTCCAGATAGCCAATTCGGATGGTGACTACCTCGAAGATGAGACGGCCCGGGTGCGGCTGACGGTTAATGCGATAGCGGTGCGGGGGGGGCAGGTTCAGACTGGTCAGGAGGTGGTTGGAGGGGTTTCCGGATGGGAGTTGCTGGAGGGGGTGTCGGTGGAGGATTTGGCTAACCAAGCGGCCCGCCGGGCCATCGCCATGTTGTCCGCTGCGCCAGCCCCGGCTGGATGCATGCCGGTGGTGATGCATGCTGATGCTGGCGGCACCATGATCCATGAAGCCTGTGGGCATGGTTTGGAAGCCGATCTGGTTAACAAGGGACTTTCGGTCTATAGAGATAAGCTGGACCAATTAGTGGCCAGCCCGATTGTGACCGTAATCGATGACGCAACCCTGCCGGGTAAATACGGTAGTTACCGGTGGGATGACGAAGCAGTCCCGGCTCAGCGTACCCTGCTGATAGAAAATGGATATCTGCGGGGTTTTTTACATGACCGCTTGTCCGCCGCTAAGACCGGGGCCGGGTTGACCGGTAACGGGAGGCGGGAGTCATATATGGAAAAACCGATGCCCCGCATGAGCAACACTTTTATCGCTCCCGGAAGGGATGACCCATCCAGCATCATCAGAGATACCGCACGGGGATTGCTGGTTAAGAAGATGGGCGGCGGTCAGGTAAATACGGCCAATGGAGATTTTGTTTTCGATGTTCAGGAGGGCTATGTGATTGAAAATGGGGAAATAAGCTACCCGGTGCGGGGAGCAACCCTGATCGGCAATGGTCCCCGCACCCTTATGGATATAGACCGGGTGGGCTCCGATATGGGCTTCGCCATCGGGGTATGCGGCAAGGACGGGCAGGGGGTGCCGGTAGGCGATGCCCAGCCTACCATCCGCATCCGTGAACTGACCGTGGGAGGCACCAGTATGAGCGATGGACCTATAATAAGAAAAACCGGAAAAGGTAGGTGCGTGGGGTGGAAACTGTATTGAGGCAAGCGGGGGAAGAAGCCCTGCGTCATATCCGCACCAGCGGCCGCAGTGGGGAAGCGTTTCTGATGCACAACCGGGAATTGAGCATAGAGGTCAGCAGTGGAAAAGTCGAGACATTGAAGGAAGCTGAGCAGACCGGGCTGGGCATCCGGGTCTTCGCAGGCGGGCGGGTCGGCTTTGCCTACACCACCGATCTTAGTGGCCCAGCCGTGGTGCAAACTGCCCAGGAAGCAACCCGCATAACTGAGTTTTCATTTCCCGACCCATATAACGGCCTCCCAGAGGGAAGGCAGGTATACCCGGCTATGAGGATCAGGGATGATGACATCCACTCCCTGCCCCTAGAAGCCAAGATAGAGATGGCCCGTCAGGTCGAGCGGGAAGCCCGCAGCTGCCATCCCAGCATTCAGATCATAGATCGAGCCGGCTATGAAGAGCATGAGACATCCATCCTGATCATGAACAGTAATGATCTTTATGCTTTCGGTCAGGCCAACTATTGTGGGTTGCATGTCTCCCTGGCGGCCGTGACCCCAGAAGAGACCCAAAGTGGCTTCGCTTATTCCCTGCAAAGGAAAGCCGAATCCCTGGATTCCAGGAAGGTAGCCAAAGAAGCGGCTGACCGGGCTTTGCGCCGCCTCCAGGCTCGGACCATCCCCAGCCAGGTTTTGCCCTGCGTCATCGATTCCCAGGTCACCGCTCGATTTCTGGGACTGTTGTCATCATCCATCCAGGCCGATAATGTGCTCAAAGGCAAGTCGATGCTGGCCGGAAGGATGGGGGAGGTGGTAGCATCTCCGTTGTTGACGATGGTGGATGATGCTACTTATGAACTGGGGGTAGCCGGCTTCCCCTTCGATGGCGAAGGGGTAGCGTCTACCCGGACCATGGTAGTTGAGAAGGGCAGATTGACAGGATTTCTGTATGATAGTTACACCGCCATGAAGGCCGGTTTCGTGTCGACCGGCAATGCGGTGCGCTCTTTCCGAAGCCTGCCGGCGGTGGGGAGTACCAGCCTGATGGTGGCCCCGGGCCCGCACCAGTTGCCGGCATTATGGGAGGGCTTGGATAAGGGTCTGTACATAACTGATATAATGGGGATGCACACCGCCAATACG
Source organism: Syntrophomonadaceae bacterium (assembly GCA_012522705.1). GTDB lineage: Bacteria > Bacillota > Syntrophomonadia > Syntrophomonadales > Syntrophomonadaceae > PHAA01. The sequence goes on from JAAYJY010000210.1 coordinate 7,896, forward strand.
ATTACGGGAGATTTCTCGCTGGGGGCTGCCGGATTATTGATTGAGGATGGCCGGCTCACCTACCCGGTGCGCGGGATTACCATCGCTGGAAATTTGCTGGAGCTGCTGCGGAAAGTGGATGGGGTTGGCGGAGACTGGCGTTTTTATGGCAGCAAGATCGCTCCCTCGCTGCGATGCTCAAGCCTTAACATCGCCGGGAATTAGAAGGGAGGAAGTCGGGTGGCCAACATATTGGTTATCAACGGACCCAATTTGAACATGCTGGGGGTCAGGGAGAAAGAGATCTACGGCAGCACCAGCCTGGTCGAAATCGAGGCGGATTTGCAGGCCCAAGCTGATGAAGCTGGGCTGGGGATAGAGTTTTTTCAGTCCAACCACGAGGGGGAATTGGTAGAAAGGATACATAAGGCTTGGGGAGCGGTGGACTGTATAATCATAAACCCTGGGGCCTACAGCCATTACAGCATCGCTATTTATGATGCTCTCAAAACCGTGCAGATACCGGTTATCGAAGTCCATCTGTCCAACATTTATAACCGTGAGACCTTCCGGCATCAGTCGCTCATCGCGCCAGTGGCGGTGGGGGGCATCTTTGGCCTGGGGCCCTTGGGCTATCGGCTGGCCCTGGTGGCGGCCGGCCAGATTGTGCAAGCGGTTGCGGGGAGTGGAGCCAGCGAGCATGATTGAGGCGAGATTGGACCGCTTGCGGCACTTCCTGGAAATGCAGGAGCTGCAGGCTTTTCTGGTAACCAAACCGGAAAACATCTATTATCTGTCCGGTTTCACCGGGGGCAGTGACGCCCGCTTGGTGGTGAGTATGGCGGATAAGTACATCGTGACCGACGGCCGGTATCTGGACCAGGCAGGGAGGGAATGTCCGGATTGGGAGTTGGCACGGGTCCAGGGCGGCGGGCTTGACAGCCTGGCAGCTATTTGCGATAAATATAGTAGCCTGGCGGTGGAGAGCAACCATGTAACCTATGGGCTATTCGTTCGCCTGCAATCAGCCCTTAAACCCCAGCTGTCGCCCCAGGAAAACATTATTGAAGGACTGCGCCGGCAAAAGGACGCCGTCGAATTGGAATGGCTAAGAGCTGCCGCCCGGGTCGGGGATGAGGTTTTTCAACGCATCTGCCTCGAAATCAGACCGGGCTGGAGTGAAGTGCAGGTAGCCAATAGGATCGCCTATTACCTTAGGGAACTGGGATGCAGCGGGGAAGCCTTCCCGACTATCGCTGTGGCTGGTGAGAACGCTGCTCTGCCCCATGGTCAGCCCGGAACCAGACGACTGCAAAAGGGGGACATGCTGACTATGGATTTTGGCGGTTTCTACCATGGATATGCAGGGGACATGACCAGGACCATCGCCATCGGCGCGGCGTCTGCCCGTCTGCAGGAGGTCTACAGCCGGGTCCTGGAGGCCCAGCAAAAGGGAGTAGCCAGTATTAAGGCCGGGATCAGGGCGCAGGCGCTGGACCAATTGGTCCGAGATGTGCTGGCCCGGTATGGTCTGGATGATTACTTTCTGCATGGTACCGGTCATGGGTTGGGACTGGAGATCCATGAAACGCCCAACCTGTCCAGGCATTGTGAGGACATACTGGAAGAGAACATGGTCGTGACGGTGGAACCAGGAGTATACATGTCCGGCTGGGGCGGGATAAGGATAGAGGACACGGTCATAATAGGATACGGCGGATGCGAAGTCATTACGGCTTCAGAAAAAGGGCTATTAATCATATGATGGAGGGGTACGATGATCTCAGTTAATGACTTCAAAACCGGTGTTACAGTGGAACTGGAAGGGCAAGTATACCAGGTGGTCGAATTCCAGCATGTAAAGCCTGGCAAAGGGGCGGCCTTCGTCCGGGCTAAAATGAAGAATGTGAAATCAGGGGGAATGGTTGAGAAGACCTTCCGCGGCGGTGAAAAAATCCACCGGGCCCACCTCGATAAGCGCGGTATGCAATACCTCTACATGGATGGGGAAGATTATGTCTTCATGGACAACGACAACTATGAGCAGTTGTCTATCAACCGGGGTGAGATGGGTGACGGGGTAAAATGGCTCAAGGAGAATATGAATATCATGGTTCTCATGTACCAGAATCAGATCATGGGGATTGAGATGCCCAATTTCGTCGAATTGGAGGTCATCGATACCGAACCGGGGGTGAAAGGGGATACCGCCACTGGAGCCACCAAATCGGCGCGCTTGGAAACGGGGGCCAGTGTACAGGTGCCATTGTTTGTCAACACCGGTGACCGCTTGCGTATCGACACCAGAACTGGAGAATACATGGAGAGAGTCTAACAACCATTAATGCGATTTAGAATTAAGAAGTTTATTTCCTCCTTTTTAAACTAATACCTGAATCCGTGAAACACATCTTTAAAACCCCTCGAGAAAGGAAGCAAAGTACGGTAACATAGAGCAAATGGGGAATTAGCCGCATTTTAATTTATTCACCCGAGGTGTTAAGCTTGAAATTTACTATTGAATATACCGACCTTGATCTGACCCCCA
>JAAYJY010000211.1 GCA_012522705.1 Syntrophomonadaceae bacterium
ATATAAGGTGGAGAGCAGATCTTCGCCCATAATTCCGTAGCAGCGCAAAAGAGCATTGTTATAGCCTACCCTGTCACTGGAAACCCCCATATTTTCGGCCAGATCGTTGGCACGTATATTGGCTGCTTTGTTTACATGCTGCCAGGCTACCGATATATTGACGGCTGCGCCCGCCGCCATTTCATTTTTGTCAAGGTATGATATGACTGTGTAACCAGGCGCCCAATACTGTTCAAAGTTGGGCGGGCTTATAATTCCTGTCACCGTGTATTCTTGCGCATATGCAGGAACAAACCTTTGACCGCTTTTATCGGCACTTTGCTCTACAAAACCGTAATCCTGTCCCAGCACGAGATCATTGCCACCTTGCTCCAGGTGCCGCTGCCCGATCTCCAGATTTATGGTGTCCCCTATCCTATATATCACCCCGCCATTTTCGGCGATGCTCGAGGATATGAGTATCTCACTGGATTTCTGGGGAAAGCGTCCTTCGACTAATCTTAGGTTATAAGTAGCAAAACCCTGCTCATCAAATGATTTTAGGAAAAGATAGGGTTTATCCTCATTTCTCGACCCATCCAGCCAAGCATATCCCAAATCCTGGCTGAGTGCCGCGGATGCAGTGTTTTCATCATTAACCACTATATCGATGTTTTGTTGAGGCACATCATTATACAGCACATGCCAGTTGCCGGTATCGGCAATAACACTTCTCTGCATCATATCCAAGAAAGAGGCCACGAAGGTAGGAACGGCGGTCAGCATGGCAACCGCCAATATAACCCCGATAATAGTAACGATGGTACGCTGCTTGTTCAGTTTCAAATGACGAAGGGTCAGCTTGTTGATGATATTCATTTCCGCATCACCTCGTCTTTGACGATGCGGCCATCTTCCAGGGAAATTATCCGATCGGCTTGTAGAGCAATGCGTTCATCATGGGTGATCACGATCAAGGTCTGATTATATTTTTGGTTGGACTGTTTTAGGAGCTTGACTATTTCGGCACTGTTTTTACTGTCCAGATTACCGGTAGGCTCATCGGCCAGCATGAGGGCTGGAGTATTGATCAATGCCCGGCCAATCGACACCCGCTGCTGTTGTCCGCCGGAAAGCTGATTGGGCAGATGGTTTAATCGGCCCTCTAAACCAAGTGTGGCGATTATTTCCTTAAGCTGACTCTGCTCAACCTGGCGTTCGTCCAGTAATAGCGGCAGGGTAATATTTTCTTGTACATTGAGAATAGGGATAAGGTTATAGAATTGATAGATAAGACCGATTTGCCGGCGCCGAAAAATAGCCAGCTTGGTTTCATCCAGGGCATAAACATCCGTGTTTTCAATAAAAACCTTGCCGCCGGTGGGCGTATCGACCCCGCCCAGGATATGCATAAGGGTTGATTTACCCGAGCCCGAAGGCCCAATAACCGCCAGGAATTCGCCTTTGGCCACGGAAAAGGAAACCCGGTCCAGAGCTTTAACGGCGGTTTCGCCCTCACCGTAGGTTTTGGACAGATTCTCTACTCGCAAAATTTCCACGCTCATTCACTCCTCTACTGGTCCATAACTTGAGTATAGCTGTTGAATATGACTCTGGAGTGACTGTTGCGGTGACAATTTTGTCACACAATGCTTTGGTAAATCTTGATGGTAAATTGAGTGCCTTGGCCTTTTTCACTGGCAGCGGCGATGGTACCGCCCTGGTTCTCCACAATGCTTTTGGCCATAGCCAGTCCAATGCCGATGCTATCATTGGCCGCATTTTTGCCCTTGTAAAAACGATTAAAAATATAGGGCAAATCGTGGTTATCGATACCCGCTCCGTTATCGGAAATGGTGATCATGGTATAAAACGGGGACTGGTTAAAGCTTGCAACTATCCTGCCTCCCTGGGGTGTGTGTTCCATGCAATTCTTAACGATATTGGCGATAGCCTCGGCCGACCAATTAAAATCCCCCATATATTGAGTGTGCTCATCACCGGAGATTTCCAGGGTCTGTTCTTTGATTTCCATGGGGATCAGCAGGTGTTCAGTGGCCTTATGGATAAGCTCTTTTACATTGACCGGCTCCTTTTTGAAGTCAATCGTCCCGGCCTCAATCTTCGATAACTTCAGCAGCGACGCCACCAGCCATGACAGTCTTTCGAGCTGGGAGCGGATGTTATTGGTGAATTCGATGCGCTTGTCCGGGGGCAGACTATCGTCATGCAACAGGTCGGTCATAACCGACATTGAAGTTATGGGGGTCTTAAGCTGGTGGGAAATATCTGATATCGAATTGGACAGGAATACCTTGTCCTTCTTCAGCAACTCGGCTTGCTCGGACAGGGTTACGGTTACCTTGTATATTTCACTTTTTAGTATGCTGAGCTCACCCTCATAATTATCTCTGATATCGAGGTCATATTCGCCCCCGGCGATCCGTTGCAGGTATTGGGAAAGCCTTTCTATTTGTTTATATATCCATTGGGTAAAACCCAAGGATATGATGGTCATCAAGAACAAGGCCAGGAATGCGACCAGCCCGGCCCTGTCATCAATATAAAAACAGACCGCCGTACCTGTTATCCCCACGGAGGCCAAAAGAAGGATAAATATCTTTATCTCTCGATTGCGCAGTAACTTAATCGCCCCCTTTGTAACCAAGCCCGCGCACTGTCTTTATAATGACTGGATTTTGGCTGTCATCCTCTATTTTTTCGCGCAAACGTTTAATGTAGACCGTTAAAGTATTGTCATTGACGAAATCGCCGGCTACATCCCATAAGCCTTCCAGCAACTGGTTGCGGCTCAGAACTCGTCCCTCGCTGTTGGCAAAGATCAATAACAATCGGTATTCGAGAGAAGTTAAACTAATTTCCTGTTCCCCTTTGTACACTTTGGCTCTGGCAGTATCTATTTTTAGGCCACTAAACTCAAGCAGGGTTTGGGCAGGCTCCGTTTTGTCATATCGGCGCAGCACAGATTTGATACGAGAGAGCAATTCTCTGATCCGAAAAGGCTTGGTTATGTAATCGTCTGCCCCCATGTCGAGACCCATGACTACATTGACTTCATCATCTATGGCGGTCAGAAATATGACGGGAATATCTGCCCGGGCCTTGATCATTCGGCAAATATAGTAGCCGCTTCCATCCGGAAGAGATAAATCAAGGATCGCCAGGTCAAAGCTATTTTCACTGAGCATCATTTTGGCTGCCTCGACATTCAGGCAGTGGGTAACGGAATACCCTTCCTGCGTAAGTGAGTAGCAAAGCCCGGCGGCAATCACCTTGTCATCTTCAACAAATAGTATCTTCATTTTCAGTGCTTCCTCGTTTCCTTTAAAACCCCAGCTTTTCTAACCATTCGGATAATCTTTTCTCCTGCAATGATACAGTCACCGGCAACCCCTTGCCGGGATCAGATGGCTATTTGTACATCGATGTTATAGTTGGGCTTTAGGAATTGATCAAAATCATCCAGAATTATCTCTACCGGAATTATGGTTTCCCCATTTCGTTCCACGGCCATATCGGAGATCTTTTGGATCCGGCCATGATAGGTCCGGCTGGAATCAGCCACTGGCACCATAACAACCGCCGCATCCATTTTTACATCACCGATAAACTCCTCCGGTATTTCTGCTTCCGCGTAGATGGTCTGCAAATCCATAATACTTAACAGGCTGCGGGCGGCATCCGTAGTCTGACCGGCCTGGCAGTTAAGCTCATACACCAGCCCCTGCTGGAAGGGCGATACTAATGCATTGCCCTTCAAATGAGGGTTGCCGTACAGCTTATTTTTCAGCCGGGCTGATTCACTGTTGGCGGCCGATATGGATATCTCCACATTTTTGATGGCGTTGGCAGCTGCCTTAACATTCATCTCAAATTCTTCATAATCCGTGCCTGGTATAGCCCCCGCCTCCAGCAGGGCTTGGCGGCGCTCCAGATCTTGCTGCGCCTTTTGGTGCCGTGTTTGCTGCATTTGCAGTTCATTTTGCAGCCGCTGTATTTCAAATTGCTGTTTTTCTATGCCATTTCTCATATCACTTACGTCCAGAGTGACCAGTTTCTGGCTGGCCGTCAGCATTTGTCCGGCTTCCACATGGACCTCCATTATCCGGGCTGGAAAATCAACCACCAGTTCCGAAATGGTTTTTACCTTGACGGTACCGAATGCATCAATAGTGTGGTTTTCCACCGGAGCAACAGTCTCTTCGGCCGGGAGCTCGGCTTTATTGCAGCCCAGCGGAAGCATCATGAGCATGATAAACACCGCCGTCATTGCCAATAGTGCAGCTTTTCTCATTATTCCCACACCTTTCCGTCTTTGAGTCTTATTATCCGGTGGCTGTATTCAGCCATTTCTTCCGAATGGGTCACCTGCAGGATGGTTTTCTTACCTTCTTCATTGATGTGCTTGAATAGTTCCATTACAGCCGTCCCCGTTTTACTGTCCAGATTGCCCACCGGCTCATCGGCCAAAATAATCTCGGGATCGTTCATTAGAGCCCGGGCGATGGCCACCCGCTGCTGCTCACCGCCGGAAAGCTCCCGGGGGGTGTGCCCCTTTCTGGCTGACAATCCTACCGTGGCTAAAACATCATCTAGTTTTTGCCGGTATTTCTTGATGGGTTGGCCGTCCAGCAGTACCGGCAACATGATATTGTCTTCTATATTTAGGTTCGGAACCAGGTTATAGAATTGAAAAATAAAGCCCATTTCCTGCCGCCGGAAGCGGCTGGCGTCTTTATCACTCAGAGCCGACAGTTCCCGTCCCTTAACCTTTATGGTCCCGGAGTCCGGCTTATCAAGACCGCCCAGAAGGTAGAGCAGGGTGCTTTTACCGGAACCGGAAGGCCCCATCAGGCTGACAAATTCTCCCCGGGTGATGCTCAGACTTATATCTTTGAGCACTTCTATTTTCACCTCTCCCAGATAGAAATTCTTATATACCTCAGATGCTGAGATAATAACCTCCACCAACAACCCTCCCTCTTTATTCGTATTTCAGTTCTTTGACAATTTCCAGACGGGCAGTCTGCCGGGACGGGCCCAGGGAAGCAAACAACGCGATAATGGCGCCGGCGACGACCGTTTCTATAAACAATAGCGGTGAATAAATAATTCCTATCGGCAGGTTCATGGCGAATAAAGCGTACCCTGCCTGCACCAAGAAAAACCCTCCCCCCAGGCTGCCGGTCACTCCGGCGATCAAACCGCCGGCCAGGGCTTCCACCAACAGGACCTTTACCATCTGCCTCTGGCTCATACCGATAGAGCGAAAAACGGCCAGGGCCCTTTTGCGGGTCAGTACGCTGACGACGAAATTATTGAATACCCCGAATATGCCAATAAGCATGGTTACCAGAGAAAAGCCCTGTAAGAGGACAAACATCTGGTTATTGGATTGACTATTGGTTTCCTCCAATTCATTCCTGGTAATGCTGAATACATTATCACGGAGATACTTATCTTTTACTGATTGGCTGGCAACGGCCGGATCCGCATCGGTTTTGAGCCACATATAGGTATAGTAGCGCTGCTGCCAGTCGCTTTTGACAAATTTGGCAGGAATCAATACTATGTTGCCATTATTCATTATAGTGCCGGCAAATCCTACTATACGGTAGTCTTTTTCACCGGTTTCCGTTTTCAATGTGAGCATATCTCCAATGTTCAGGTTGAGTTTATCTTTCAAAAAGGTGGTGGGAATTATGGTGCGGCCGGAAGAATACTGTTGTAGAGTATGCTCCACATCCCCCTGCAGCCGAAAATCAAAATAATCCAGCATCCGATTACCATCGATTCCATACACCGAACCGATTTTCTCAGTTGAACCCGCGATCTCCACCTGGTTCATCTCGTAAACCGCCAGCGAAGATGTTACCCCCGGAACCGATCTGATCTGGGATTCCAGACTGCGGTCAATCTGGGGATGATAAACCCAGACATCGAATTTGAAATCCTGGTATACATCAGTTATTACCCGTCCCACACTAAAACTTATGGTATTGATCAACAGCAAACTGGCCAGGCCTATGGTCAAAAGGGTTATGTTATTGAGCATCTCCCGGTTATTGCGGATATTTTTGATGGCCAGTATTCCTTCATTACCAAACAGGTAAGGAACGATTTTCTCATAGACGCGGACAAATATTTCCGTTACCGGAGGGATCAGCCACACAATGGCCAAAGTGCCGATGGTGAGCCCCCCTATACTGAGGATGCCGGCTGTCTGGCCCGGCACTAAGGGAGGACTTGCGAAGGTCAATACAAGCAGGATCAGGGCGGGCATGGTTTTATTCTTTTGACTGCCCCCCTGGTTGTCGTATGTATTCAGAATAATATCCCGCAGTGGTGTCCGGAAGACTTTGGTTACAGGTATAAGGGAACTGAGAACTGATAAAATTACGGCACCGGCCAGAGAAATCCCCAGGTAAAGAGGATTATAGGTGAGCTGGACATCGGGGGGAGCCACGTTCCAGGGATTGTTGGACAGGGAGTAAGTCATGAGATAGAGAATTCCTATTCCCAGGGCACACCCCAGGATTCCTCCAATCACCCCGTATATGGTGCTTTCCGCCAGCAGGATCCGGTTGGTGATCGCGCGGGTGGCGCCCACACTTCGAAAGGTTCCCATCACCGGCATCCGCTCCATGATAATAACCTTGAAAGCAGTGTAGATGACGAATATGCTGATCAAACATACCAGAATCAGCATCAGCATAAATGGCATGCGAATGACATCGGTAAACTCCCTTAATTCACTTTCGGTAATAGTCTTGTCGACTTTATATCGGCTGTACTGTTGGGACAAAGCGGTCAGGGTGGGCTCGATGTCAGCAGGGTTGCTGGTTTTTATGTATATTTCGGATACCCGGCCTTTTTCTCCTATCATCGTGGCCAGGGCTTCCCTCGGTACTATCGCGCTGAACCCGGTGGTTCCCGGAGTCAGGAGCCCTTCCGGCGCAGCAATGGCGGCGATGGTAAAACGGTGGAGC